>JBJFEV010000182.1:0-4160 GCA_051891155.1 Bacilli bacterium | reverse complement strand
TAATTGTTAGAGAAAATAATAAAGGTGGTCGAAATTATGGAAGAAAACAAACAAAATGAGACAGAGTTTTCTCAAAACGATAGATTTCAAGATCAAACTTCTGAATTCAAACTATTTAGAAAAGGAAAAAAAGCGGTTTTGGTCGATGAAGATGATTACTCTACATTAGAAAATACTAGAGAATTTAGAAATGCTATTTCTAGTAATGGAAAAACAGTGATTCGTTTTAATCCAAAACCTGATAAAGGATTAACATTGGATCAAGTAGATGAAAGAAAAAAAGCAGGTCTTGTCAATGATTCTAAGAAAAAGTATGGACAATCATATTTAACAATCATTTTAAAGAATACGTTCACTTTCTTTAATATTTTGTTATATACTATCGCGGTTGTTTATATTAGTGTCACTGATGACTTAAGCGAAATAATTAATTTATTCTTTGTATTGATTGTTACAGCAAATTTATTGATTGGTATTATTCAAGAATGTCGTGCTAAATCAATTGTTGATAAATTATCATTATTGACTTCAGATAAAACTAGAGTATTAAGAAATTCAATTATTACGGATATTGATTCTAAAGAACTTGTCTTAGATGACATTGTTTTGTTGACAACAGGTAAGAAAATACCATCAGATTGTATCATTAAAGATGGAGTAGTAGAAGTAAATGAATCCTTGCTTACCGGTGAAGCATTGCCAGTAAGAAAAACTGTTGGTGATGTATTATTTGCTGGTTCCTTCATTTCATCTGGCTCATGTGTAGCAGGTGTAGAAAGAATCGCAGAAGATAATTATATTGCTCAACTTCAATTGATGGCTAAAAAAGTTAAGAGAAATAATTCACAAATTCTTAATTCTCTTAATTTAATTATTAAGATGATTTCTATAGTAATAATTCCATTTGCTGTCATCTATTTCTTAGTTTCCTGGGGAAAAGTTGGATGGGCTGGCTCTTCTGTACAAGATTTAATTAAGACTACTTGCGGCGCTATGGTTGCTATGATTCCTTCCGGATTATACTTATTAACATCAGTCACTTTAGTGGTTTCCGTTATTGCTCTTGCTAAACGTAGGGCATTAGTAAAAGATCCATACTCAATTGAATCTTTAGCGCGTGTTGATGTTTTATGTTTAGATAAAACTGGTACTATCACAGATGGCACTATGGAAGTTGAGAAAGTACTTTCTATAAACAAAGATAGTCTCGATCATAAGGTTGTTGTCGGTGATTTGATTGCTTCTTTTAAAGAACAAAATGATACCGCAAAAGCTTTGATTAGTGCATTCCCTGCTCAAAATCAATTAAAAGCAAAAAGAATTTTACCTTTCTCATCAAGCAGAAAATTATCTGCAGTTTCATTCGAGGGTGCAGGAACATATGTTTTAGGCGCTCCAGAATTTATCATTTCTCCAGAAAGTCAAATATGTAAAAAATTGCAAGAATATACAGAGCAAGGTTATCGTGTTGTTCTTCTTGCTAAATCGGATGAATTAATTTCAGGTGATATACTTCCTCAAGATTTATTACCAATTACTGCATATATCATTAAAGATCATATTCGTGAAGAAGCAGCAGATACAATTGCATGGTTTAAAGAAAATGATGTTAAAGTAAAAATTATTTCTGGTGATAATGCATTAACTGTTGCTAAAATCGCTGAACAAGTTGGAGTAGATGATACTGATAAATATATCTCTTTAGAAGGTATGTCACTTGATGAAGTGGCAAAAATTGCAAATGAATATACTATCTTTGGACGTGTCGCTCCAGAACAAAAAGCAATTTTAGTACAAGAAATGAAAAAAGCTGGTCACACAGTAGCTATGACTGGTGATGGTGTAAATGATATTTTAGCATTAAAGAAAGCGGATTGTTCTATCGCTATGGCATCTGGTTCAGAAGCCGCTAGAAATGTTGCTCAACTAGTTTTGATTGATTCGAATTTCAAATGTCTACCAAAGGTAGTGCAAGAAGGAAGAAGGGTCATTAACAATATTCAAGATTTGGCATCATTGTTCTTGATGAAAACAATCTTTGCAATGATATTAATTGTTTCTACATTATATCCTTATATTCCTCAAAATCTATTTATTCTTGAAACTTGTGTAATCGGAATACCTTCTGTTCTCTTAGCGTTACAACCTAATCCAAAGCGAATAAAAGGTGGATTTATGAAGAATGTTCTTTCTAGAGCTATTCCGGGAGCTTTTGCTCTAATCATTACCACAATTATTCCAATGATTCTTTGCTTCTGTGGAGCTTTTGGCTTAACAAAGATTGGTTATAGTGATTTACAAAATTTAGAGATGACTAAACAATTAATTGCAATGGCGGGTATATCTTTATCTTTTGTTAGTTTAGTTATTCTTGTTATTCGTTGCTTACCATTCAAGTGGTATCGTATCGCTTTATGTGCTGTAATGATTCTTGTTTCCTTAATTCTTGTTTTAGTTGAATTACCAGGACTTGGAAGCGTTCCAGGATTTGATATGTCAACAATTGGATTAACTGAATGGATTATTATTGCTATTACCACTATTGTTGCTGGTGCAACTTATTGTGCATTAGATTTTGTTAGAATTAAAAAATTTGACAAATAATAAACTATATGGAAAATAATGTTAAAAAAATAAACTTTGCCTTTTTTATCTTATATTTTGCGGATGCATTAATATCTCCTTTCCTCGCTTTATTCTTTTTATCAATTGGAATAAGTGGAACAAAACAAGGCGTACTATTAGCATTAATTCCTTTATCCAACTTATTAGGTAATTTACTTTATGGTAAATTATCTTTTAATTTGAAAAGAAATTTGCGTTTAGCTTCAATACTTTGTTTTATTCAACTCATCGTGATGAGCTTCTATGGCTTTTTAAATAATTTTGCTTTTTTAATTGTTTTTACAATCATATTTGCTTTGCATAATTCGCCATCTTTTTCGATAACTGATGGTATTGGTTGTACATACAATGATATAGAACATAAAAAATATGCCATAACTCGAATGTTTGGATCCATTGGATATTTAGTATCGGTTTTTGTAGGAGGCATTTTGATCGATTTTATCGATTACAAATACGTTTTCTTAATTGCCTCTTTGCTATTTGGAATTGCCTCTATTTTATTTTTCTTTATGGAGCCTTATGAAGAAAATAGTGTTTGTGAAAAGAGTAAGATATCATATAAAGAAGTATTATCAAATAAGATGTTTTTAATATACTTATTCTCTTACATTTTAGTGCTTGGAGCATGGAATATTGGAGAAGCATATATATCAACATATTTAAAAGCTAATGGTTTAGGCGTAAAAGAATGGGGCTATTGTTATGCTGGACAAATAGTGTTTGAAGTTTTGATTATTTTAGTGGGGCAAAAAATTATTAACGAAAACAATAAAAATAAATTTTTATATTTATCTTATATATTAATGATTATAAGAAGTTTTGTTTTATTCACACCACTTCCTTTATTGATAAAAATACTTATTGAACTACCATTAAGAGGAATCGCCTGGGGATTATTCCTATCATGTCATATGGATTTAGTAAAACGTCTATTAAAGGTTGATTTAGTTACCAAAGGAGTTACTGCTTTAGTAATCGTCGTTAATATATTTAATACTATATGTGAATATATCGTCCCTTATTTGTTTAAGAATTTATCATATTTGTATCTTGTTGCTGGTGTTTTTCAATGTGTTGGTTTAGTTCTTGTGACAAGGATAAATTTTAAAAAATTTCAATAAAACTTTCTTCTATAAAAATGATATATTATTACTAATAATTTTTTCTCTAAGTATTATCTTATATATTAAAAAGCGAAATCTATCTTTCAAGGGTCATATCTAATTAGTAATTTTATTTTTTATTATATTGCAATAAACTTCAAATCGTGTTTCAATAAATTAAAGAAAGGAAAGGATTATTATAATCCTTTATATATAGCAACAATGAAGGATAATTTTGAATTTCTATTACCAACAAAAATATATTTTGGAAAAGGTGAAGAAAATAAGATAGGAGAGATAATAGCGGGTTATGGATATAAAAAGGTTTTATTTCACTATGGAAAGAATTCGATTAAAAAGTCAGGATTATATGATAAAGTAGTTGCCTCTTTACAAAAGAATAATATTGAATATGTTGAACTTGGAGGG
>JBJFEV010000181.1:0-4194 GCA_051891155.1 Bacilli bacterium | reverse complement strand
ACTTAATACATAAGTCACTTACTAGGTGTTGCGTTTGAATTGAGAAATTATCTGTTTAAAAAATGAAATCATTGACAACTTATCTTATAAATAAGATAATGGAAAAGAATGAATTGGAGGTAATTTATGAAAGAAAAATTACAAGAACTCTACGATAAGGCATTAAGCGAAATAGCTAAAGTTAATGATATCGATAGTTTACAAAATGTGCGAAATACATATTTATCAAAGAAAAGTGAATTGAATGGTTTTATGAGTAAAATGAAAGAACTTTCTCCTGAAGAAAGAGCTTCTTTTGGTCAATTAATCAATAATATTAAAAACGATTTAACTCAGAAAATCGAAAGCAAGCGCAATGAACTTGAAGAGAAAAAGTTACAAGAAAAATTGATGAATGAAGTTATCGATTTTACTGAGCCAAATACTACATTTGAAAAAGGAAGCAAACATCCTTTTAACGCTGTTGTTGATCAAGTTTGTGATATCTTTATTGGTATGGGATACACAATTGAAGAAGGACCAGAAGTTGAACTAGATCACTTCAACTTCGAATTGCTAAATGTTCCAAAAGATCATCCAGCACGTGATATGCAAGACTCATTTTATATCGATGAAACTCATTTGATGAGATCTCAAACTTCCCCTGTTCAAGCTCACGTTATGCTAAGTAAAAATGGAGTGGGACCAATTAAAATTATCTCACCTGGTAAAGTTTATAGAAGAGATGATGACGCAACACATTCTCATCAATTTGGTCAAATTGAAGGATTAGTTATTGATAAAAATGTCAATATGGGTAATTTGTTATCTACATTAGAATTATTTGCTCGTTCAATGTTTGGTGAAAAAAGAGAGGTAAGAATGAGATCGTCTTATTTCCCATTCACTGAGCCTTCTGTCGAAGCTGATATTTCTTGTTTTGAATGCGGTGGAAAAGGTTGCTCATTATGCAAAGGCACGGGTTGGATTGAAATTCTTGGTGCAGGTATGGTTCACCCACATGTTTTAGAAATGTGTGGATTTGACACAAAAGAATATCAAGGATTTGCTTTCGGTATTGGTATTGAAAGAGTTGGAATGCTTAAATATGGCATTGATGATATAAGACGTTTCTATACAAATGATGTTCGTTTTAATAAGCAATTTGATAAAGAATAGGAGGAGTGTAATTTATGTTAGCAAGTTATAATTTATTAAAAAAATATGTTGACCTAGATGGTATTACTCCAGAAGAAGCAGCGGCAAAATTAACTTTTGCTGGTCTTGAAGTTGAAGGTATCGAACATATTGCATATGGAACTAATTTAGTTATCGGTCAAATAATCAGTGTCGAAAATCATCCTGATTCTGATCATTTACATGTCTTAATGGTTGATGAAGGTCCAAAATATGGAATTCATCAAATCGTTTGTGGCGCACCAAATGTTCGCGTTGGCCTAAAGGTAATTGTTGCTCGTAATGGCGCTAAATTGGATGCTATTGGTGCTACTATTAAACCTACAACCATCAGAGGAGTTGAATCAGATGGAATGTGCTGCTCTTTAGTCGAGTTAGGCGTTAATAAAATGTTCTTAAAAGAAGAACAAATTAATGGTATTGAAGAATTGAGCGAAGATAGTTTAGTTGGTGAAGAAGAAGTTCTTAAATATTTAAATTTAGATGATACAATTCTTGATATTAACGTTTTAGCAAATAGATCTGATGTTCTTGCAATTTTCTCTTTAGCTAAAGAATTAGGAGCATTATTTGATCGTAAAGTTAATATTCCAACACCTACAAAATATAATGATATTCCTTCTAGCGTTACTACTTCTAGTGAAACAGAAGATTGTAAACAATTCTCACTTAAAGTTGTAAGAGGAGTAAAGACTAAACCTTCTCCAAAATGGTTACAAAGCTTTTTGATTGCTCAAGGTATTAGATCGATTAATAACATCGTAGATATTGGTAATTTTGTTATGATTCTTACTGGTCAACCTATTCATATGTACGATATGGACAAATGTTCATCTTCTTCCTTTGTGGTTAAGAAAGGATACAACGAAACTATTGTTGCTCTTGATGATAAAGAATATAAAGTTGATGAAAATGATATTGTAGTAACTAATAATAATCAAATTGTCTGCTTAGCGGGCATTATGGGATGCAAGAGTGTTGCTGTTGATGAAAATACTGTCAATATCGGTATTGAAAGTGCTTCTTTTAAAGGCTCAACTATTAGAAGAACTACAATCAAAACCGGATTATCATCAGATTCTTCCGCTCATTTTATTAAAGGAATCAATCCATATCAAGATCAATTTGTCTTAGATTTAAGCGCTCAATTATTAAAAGATTTAGCGGACGCTACAACAATAGAAAGTTCATCTTCTTATAATGAAGTTGGTGAAAATAATATTCAAATCCCATGTTCTAAATCATATATTAATAAACGTTTAGGCACATCATTTGATTTAGAATTAATTAAATCTATTTTGGAAAAATTACAAATTAAGATTGTTACTCTCAATGACGATGAATTTATTGCATTTCCACCAGATCATCGTATCGACTTAAGATGTGATGCTGATTTAAGTGAAGAAGTAATTCGTTATGTTGGTTTTGGTGCAATCAAATCTATTTTACCGATGATGCCAACAACAACAGGTGGATATAATCCTTTCCAAAAGAAGAAAAATAAAATTCGCGATTTCCTTTTGAATAATGGCGTTAATGAAGCATTAACATATACTTTAATTAATCCTAAAAATTTAGATGAATTCGTTTTATTAAATAATGATAATCCATATGTAATTATGAATCCAATGACAGTTGATCATAGTGTTGTAAGAAAAGGAATCGTTCATTCTTTATTGGAAGCAGTTAAATTTAATTTAGATCATCAACAAAAAGATATGGCATTCTTTGAAATAGCTGAAGTTATTACGAAAGATAATTATTATCAAGAACTAGCTATTGTATTAAATGGAAAACGTTCATTAAGAGGTCAAATTAATAAAGTTGACTATAATTTCTTCGATGCGCATGGTTTGATGATAGAAATTCTAAATATTTTAGGTATAGAACCTTCTCGCTATAAGGAAGAGAGAATTACTAATTCGCCTTATTATCATCCTGGAAGAAGCGTAAAGTTGATTGTAAATGGAAAAGATGTCGCAGGCGTATGTGGTGAAATACATCCAAATTTCCAAAAAGAATATGGCCCTTGCTATGTTGTTAATTTAAACCTCGATCTATTATTTAATATGAAAACACCAAGTACAAAAATGAGTCAAATATCTAAATTCCCTGCTGTTGTTAGAGATTTAGCTTTCGTTGTTTCAAAAGATGTTCTTGTTGGTGATATTATTAAAACTATTAAGAAAACAGGTAAAAATATTGTTAGAAATGTTGATGTATTTGATATTTATCAAGGTGAACATTTAGGACAAGATTTAAAATCTATTGCTGTATCTATAACTTATCAAGATCCAAATAAAACATTAAAAGATGTAGAAATTAATGAAGTTGAACAATCTTTGATTAATGTCTTATCTAAAACATATAATGCTGAATTAAGAAAATAGGTTATTTATGATAATTGAAAAAAGTGAATTAGTTAATTATAAACATATTGAAAAAACTTACGATTTTTCTTTGAGTTTAGACAAGATAAAAAACATTAAAGATATTATTTCTTTTGAATATTCTAAAGTGAATGTTACCGCTGATTATATTTCATCTTTAGCATTGGTGAAAATTCATGTAAAAGGCAAGATGATATTACGAAGCACTCGTACTTTACAACCTGTTGAATATTATTTTTCTGAAAGAGAAGAAGTAACATATTCTTTTTATCAAGATGAAGATTTAAATGATGAAAACATCGTTTTTATCGATGATGATAAAATTGATATTGATGAAGAAGTCATTTCTTTAATTATTACCTCAATACCGATAAAAATTATCGGTAAGGATGAATCAGATCATTTTGAAGGTGATGGATATGAAGTGATGTCCGAAGATGAGTATTTGCAAAAAAATAACCATGATACAGTTGATCCACGCTTCGCTTCATTGAGTTCATTATTTGATGAAGAAGAAAAATAAAAAACACTATTATCTATATTATATATAAATATATTATCCAATCCAATTTCGGTTCTGTAAAATCTAATGGGGTTTTATGGGGCGATCGATTTTGATAAGATGTCA
>JBJFEV010000180.1:0-4235 GCA_051891155.1 Bacilli bacterium | reverse complement strand
TCTACTAACCTTAATGTCTGTAATATCAATAAATATTTTGCTACTTTTGCCTTGTCTTCATGAATGTAATTGGCGATTTCTATGATTTTGTTTCTTCCAGAAGCAATAGCTGAAAGAATAGAGTTATAGATATTTGTCTCTCTCAATTCTGCTTTTAAAAGATTGTCAGGTTCTTCATACAAATAAGATCCTTCTTTAATAATATTGGATGCAATATTAGTTTGAATGTCTATTTTTGGATTGAAAGCTTCAAGATATCGTGGAATGCCGCCAAGAATACCATAACTGATTAGTTTATGTTCATTTGAATAATCTGGAAAGAATGCAGCACTTTCATAATAATCAAATGGTTTGATTTCAAGAGTAGAAGTTTGTCGATCATGCAAAGGGGACTTGTTTCCCATAATTTCATTTTCCATGATACTTACAGAAGAACCACACAGAATCAAAAAGATATTCTTATTTTTCCAATCGTGATCAATGGTATGTTGCAAAATTGATTTGATAGTTGGATTCTCTTGAACAATATATGGAAACTCATCAATAATAATTGCAGTCCTATCCGTTACCTTTTTTGAAATATAGTCAAAGGCAGCTGTCCAGCTTTGAAAAGAAGCAATATATGTATGATCAAAATGAAGCTGTACAGTTTTTGAAAAATCTTCGAGATTAAGTGTATCATTTTTTTCTCTGGCAGGATAAAAGATTGAATTGGTATGTTTGCTGAATTCCTGCAGCAACGTTGTTTTTCCAACTCGTCTTCGTCCATACATGACTAAGTATTCAAAATGATTACTTTCATAAAGAGAATCTAGCTGTTGTAATTCTTTTTCTCTTCCTATCATAATATCACCTCATATCAGTTAACTCATAAGTAGTATACTCGTAAGTTAACATATAGTCAATTCCTAAGAGCGTTGTATTAAGGAAAATATCTAAATCTGCCATTATATTTTATGAAAAATCAACTATAAATAAATTCATTCGAAAACCACCGGCTAATTGATATCTTTCACTTTGATAAAAATGTCTATTTCTACGTTTTAGCTAATCTATGATTTATATGTAGCATATATGCTATTTGTTCCTACTACAGAGACAAAACCTATTGATTCAAGCATTTCGACTTCATTGTAATTACTGACATCTACTAAAGCCATCATTTCTTTAGGTTTATTCATTTTTATCGCTGCTTGCAACAATGCTTGCTCATATCCTTTATCTAAAAATTCACTATCTACCCATAGGTCATATGGTTCATTCTTTTCATAGCAGTATGTTACATCAATATAGCCAATGACCTTTTCCTCGTTAATAGCCAAAAAAACTCTAAATCTATTTTTTGCTTCAATTACCTTTTCAGCTGTCCAATAGGTATCTTTATTATGTTTATCAATGTATTGAGCTTCATATTCATCAGATAAAGGGACAATTTCGTAATGATATTGGTTTTCACTTTCTTTTTCCCAAATCATCCATTGTTGCTCATTTTCAAAACTAGCATTTTTAGTCTTCAAGATGTTGCAAAACAAATGATGCTTAGGATTTATTACAAAATCTAATTGATAGTCTTTGTATTCACTTTCAATAAAAGTAATCATTTCATTTATTGATGATTCTTCTTTGGATAATCCAATCAACATTTCAATATAATTTTCATCAGGAATGATCAACCATACAAATAGTCCTTTTACCTTTTTCCCATTGGTAACAATATAGGCTTTTCTATTATCTTTCTTTAATGAATCATATAAGTTATTATGGTCAAATTCAAAATGAGGATCAGCAAAATTGGAATCCCTAGAAATATCACTAATAAACTTTTTATATGAATCGAACGAATAAATCTCTTTTATCACTTTCTGATCCCCCTGGCTTTCAAAAAAATAAGAATCTGTCAACATTTTTATTCAAATAGTGCGTGAGGAAATAATTTTTACAATCGAATAGCTATCTCCATTGCAACTAAAAGAATTTTTTCTCTTAAATTTTCAGGCATATTTCCTAAAATACGTTTATCCCAATCATTGTCTCCCAAACAATCGGCAGCATATAAAAATTGATATACTTCTTTTTGGCGAAATTGTCCAACTGCCATAATAGAAGCACATTCCATTTCTACTACACCACAGCCTTCATCTTTTCTCTTCTGTAAGTTATTCTTGGTTTCCCTATAAAATGCATCTGTTGTCCATGTCTTTGTAGTGTTATACAGAATATTCATATCATCAAGAATTTTCGTCAATCGTGAAGCAGTTGCAATTTCTAAATAGTCTGAGGGTTCCACATAATGGTAACTTACACCTTCGTCTCTATACGCCGCTACAGGAACTAATAAATGTCCTCCTGCTATATCTTTATCTAACGCTCCACAAGAACCAAAGTATAAAAACTTTTCTGCACCCAATGCAATAAGTTCTTCCAAAAGAGCAGAAGATGCTGCACCACCCAATATTGTATTAAAGAACCCCATTTGTTTGCCCTTATATTCAAATTCATAAATCGGAAGTCTTTGTCCGCCGGCAGCTAGCCCACCAATTTTTGATGCTTTATACTTATTAAGAAATAATTCACAAAAGTTCGCAGAAAATACAACTATAATCGTTGTTGGGAAACTGTCTATTCTTCTAATATTATTCTCTGCTTTAATGATTTCTTCTCCATTAATATCAAAGGCATTTATTATGCTCATTCTAGCACCCCACAATTCGCGATTTTTTAAAATGATATCATTATTAATATGCACATAGTATAACATTTTTACTTGCCATTTCAAAGCGTTATAGTGTATATCCAACACGTTATTGTTTTCATAAAAGGAAAGATGTTACATAGTCCTGGTGAATCATTTGTTGATTAATGAAAAAACTCCTTTCCCATAGCCACTAGTACAATGGTATGTAAAATGAGTTTCTTCTCATCAACGTGATAATTTATAATTATATTAGGTTTAGTAAGGTAGCAAAAAGGTAACAACAAAGTAGCAAACCAAAATAAAATCCTTATTTTAAAGGAGATTTAGACTGTGGAAATTCTCACGGAATTCTCAAAACGTTAGCAATAATTGTTGAGAGAAGATCAGAGAAGGATTTAGACTATGTGAAAAGTTTAGATACTTCTTTTTTACCAAAAATAGGATGAAAGAACTTATTTAAGTAATATGTTATGTATAAGTTATTATTAAATTTATTTATGTAATTTGATGTAAATAAGTTGAGGTGATGTTATGGATTATAATTTTGCAGATGATCTGAAAGCGATAAGAGAAATATTAGGTTATACTCAATTTGAAATGGCTGAACAAATGGGAGTAGAACAGGTTACTATTTCGAGAAATAATGATTACATTATTGCGCCAATAGCAGATAATGAAATATTTACAATTATCGATTTTTTATTCAAAGAGAAATAACAGATGAGCAATGTAAGCATTGTTTAGCTGCTGCTATTTAAAACTGTCAATAAAAATTTCCTTTTGAAAAATCTATAAAATTCTTTTTAACTTTTCAATCAGCAAGCGATCAGCTTCCAGCCAGGCAACGCTATCCAGCTGTTGTTTGCTTAGCCATTGACAGCTTGCTGCTTCCTTCAGAACTAAATGGCTGCTTTTCAATTCGCAAAGATAACAAGCCAGGGAAAGATGAAACTTCGGATAATCAATCTCAATAGTATCGATTAATTGTCCAACTTCGATATCGGCTTCCAGTTCCTCTTTGATTTCTCTTTTTAATGCCTGGATTGCTGTTTCATTTTCTTCAATCTTGCCCCCGGGAAACTCCCAGCCGCCTTTAAATTCGCTATAACCCCGCTCGGTGGCAAATATCTTGCCTTCTGCATATATTACTGCTGCTACGACCTTTACTGTTTTCATATCTAAGTTATAGTATACCCTCTAAAAGCCAAAAACGCCATTTCTTTGTTTGCCAAACAACATTGATGGTCAAACTAAAACCTCCAGCAGAAAGTTATCTGTGGAGGCTTTTATTTACAATAAATAATAGCTACATCAAAGGGGCAATAAACTTCAAAATGCTTCCCATCAATTTATAACTGAATTTTTCCTTTTTAATACTTTGCAGGGTAACTTCACGGCATTTTCCCAGAGTATCCTGGAAGTCTTTTTCAATATCAGCAATACAATCGCATTGATACATAAATGTTGCGCATTCAAAATGATGATAGAGGCTGCGATAATCCAAATTAATAGTTCCGACAACAGCCTTGATGTCATCGCT
>JBJFEV010000179.1:0-4250 GCA_051891155.1 Bacilli bacterium | reverse complement strand
TACCTAAACATAATGAAACATTATTGTTTATTGGAGTAGTAAAATTTAATTTTTTTAAAGTGTTGGTTAATTGATCTGTGCCTAAAAATAAGTGAGTTTTTAAAGCATAAATATTATCTGATGTAGCTAGAGCGTAAGCCATAGTTATATCACTATCAGGATAGATGTTTCCAAAGTTATTAGGAGCATATATTTCTCCATCTAAATTAAATTGAGTTTTGCCACTATAAATAGTTGTAATTGGGGTGAATCCATTTTCTAAAGCTGTATAGTATAAAAATGGTTTAATAGTCGAACCAGGTTGACGAAGAGCTTTAGTTGCACGATTATATGTTGAAAGGGAGTAATCTTTGCCACCTATACAACATAATACCTCTTTTGTATAAGGGTTAATTGCAAATACTGAAAGTTCAATAGATTCATTATAAGGATAGTATAAATCTATTGCTTCACTAACAATATTAGTGAGATTACGATCAATAGAGGTATAAATGTTTATTTTTGAATTGTTATATCCGGAAAGAAAATCCATTTTAGAAACTTGTGAAACGATAATGTCTTGATAATATTGACTATTGTCAGTGTTATCGACTTCTCCATATATTTTTGTTTTTTCATCAAGAGCTTTTATGTATTCATTTTCTTTGATTACCTCATCTTGATACATTTCTTTAAGAATTAAATTTTTTCTTTCAAGATTTTTTTCAGGATTAAGAATAGGTGAGTATAGTGAAGGGCCTTTAGGAATAGCAGCAAGTATAGCACACTCACTTAAAGTAAGATTATCACACCTTTTTTTAAAGTAGAATTCACTGGCATCACTAACTCCATATATTCCATGGCCAAAGTATATTGAATTTAAATACCCTTCTAAAATTTCATTTTTGGTGTAATTTCTTTCTATATTAATTGCAATCATCACTTCTTGAATTTTTCGTGATAGTTCTTTATCCTGTGTTAAATAAAGATTTTTTACGTATTGTTGAGTTATTGTTGAGGCACCTTCTTTTAAATATTTAGCTTCAATATTAGCAATAATTGCTCCACCAATGCGAATAAAATCTACTCCTTTATGTTTGAAAAAACGTTTATCTTCTATAGAAATAAAAGCATTAATTAAATCGTTATCAACTTCTTCTAGGGTAACATAGGACTGTTTATTACCATTTGTGATGGTGAAAAAAAATTCACCATTACGATCATATACATCATAAGAAGTATGTGTGGGGAGTTTATAATCAAGTTTTCGTGAAAGGAAGATAAATGATAAAGAGGCAATAACCGAAAGAGAAAGAAAAATAATGAGAAGATATTTTGATATTTTTAAAATTATTCGATAAGTTTTTTTCATCAAAAATCACCACTATTATTTTATCCAAGTTTAGTTGTAGTAATAATAAAAAAAGACTGCCATTAAAAGGCAATCTATTCAGTTAACATTTCAATAATTTTTGAGATTTGATAGTTTAGGTCTTTTGTTGATTTGTTAAGATGGCCAATGATAAATACTCCTTCATATGATGAATGAAAATAACAATTAGTAAGATAGTATCCATTATCTTTAATTAAATCATATTGTTCTAAAACATTTTCTTTATCAGTGATTAAGTAATCAAATGAAAAATCATTACAGAAGTTAAGGTCTTTAATAGTAGCATCTTGAAGGATAATATAGTCTAATCCTTCTAGTATATTTTCATCAATTTGCAGATTTGTAATAATTAAAATATCATGATGTTTCATAATTAGTGTATAATTTCCTTATCAATATTTCTTTTTTGTTGGAATTAATAATTAAAATATTGTTGGAGTTATCCACTAGTCCAAGCAAAAAGGGATATTTTTTACTTGGTAATTTAAAACTATAACAAACTACTCCACAAACATTACGTTTATAGTTTAGTATTTTAGTGTTTTTTGATATAATTGAATGATCAAGAGCTTCAAAAATCTCTACTGAAAATTCTGAGTTTTCATTTGGTAAAGGATATTGGGTGTGAATCAATTTCCTTTTAAACCTCCAACCAATGTTTTGAAAATTATTAATTACTTTATTATTATACAAGAAAATTTTCTTAGTTTCAAGATTAATTGAAGTGAACTTTTGACTTAAAAAGTAGTTTAGAACATTTACTTCATCCTTTTTAGGAGTTAAAAGAATATAATAACTATATCCTTGTTGATTAACCTTGAATAAATATTTTGCTTTATAATTGTTGAAGTAAGTGATAGCATTTTTTCCATGAAATGAAAAAAGAGAATATTGATTTGAAATGTTGTTAACAATAGTAAATGGAAAACTTTTATATACTTTTTTAATTATCTTCAATACTTTTTTCTCGTTGTTGATTAATAATATAAAATGTTTAGGATTGATTTGAAAAATAATTGCTTCATCAATAAACTTTCTTTTTTTATATAAGCCTACACATTTACAAGTATCATATTCGTTTAAATGAGAGTTTGCAAAATGATTGATTAATCCTAAAGCATTTTCCCCTTGAATGGAAAGTTTGACTTTAGAGGTATCATTAACAATTCCAATATTGCGTTTAGCCCTCATATATTGATCATTAGTATCATTAAATGATAATTTGCGATTAATCATAATAATTCCTCCTATATCATTATTATTGATAAATTTCCATTTTTTATGTAAACTAAATAATAATATTTATCATAATTGAAAAAAGTAAATGATTAGATATTTTGATGTAAATTTTCTTTTCACTATGGAAAAAATATGCAAAGTATGGTAGAATAGATATTAAAGAAACGAGGTATTAAAATATGAGTTTAACAGCAGGAATTGTCGGTTTGCCTAATGTTGGTAAATCAACTTTATTTAACGCTATAACAAAATCAAAAGCCTTATCAGCTAATTATCCTTTCGCAACCATTGAGCCTAATGTTGGTATTGTTGAAATAAATGATGAAAGATTAAATAAAATAGTTGAAATTGTTAATCCTAAGAATGTGGTATACAATACTGTGTCTTTTACTGATATTGCTGGACTTGTAAAAGGAGCCTCAAAAGGTGAAGGATTAGGAAACCAATTTTTGAGTAATATTCGCAATTGTGATGCTATTTGTCAGGTAGTTCGCTGCTTTGAAAATTCTGACATTATTCATGTTAATGGACGTGTTGATCCTATTGATGATATTCAAACTATTAACTTAGAACTTATTTTAGCTGATTTAGCTGTTGTTGAGAATCGTATTCCTAAAATTGAAAAAAAAGCTAAAACTAAGGTTGACAAGGAATCAGTAGTTGAGTACGAAACATTATGTAAGATTAAAGATGCTTTAGAAAATGAAAAATTAGCTTCTTCAGTTGAACTAGTTGATGAAGAAAGAGATATCATTAAAAATTATAACTTTTTAACATTAAAACCGATGATTTATGTACTAAATGTTGATGAAGATGAGTTAAATGAAGATAATGACCTTGTCAAGTCTGTACAAAAGTATGCTGATGAAAATTGTAGTAGCACAGTTAAGATTTGCGCAAAAATAGAAGAAGATCTAGCTGATTTAGATGATGAAGAGCGTACAATGTTTTTATCTGAGTTGGGTATTGAAGAAAGTGGATTAGATAAACTAGTAAAGAAAACTTATTCACTATTAGGACTTGAGACATTCTTCACAGCAGGAGAAAAAGAATGTCGTGCTTGGACATACAAAAAAGGAATGAAAGCACCTCA
The DNA here is from genome assembly GCA_051891155.1 of Bacilli bacterium. Taxonomy (GTDB): domain Bacteria; phylum Bacillota_I; class Bacilli_A; order RFN20; family CAG-449; genus UBA3210. Next base: position 546 of record JBJFEV010000179.1, on the reverse strand, counting down.
ATGTGCAGGAGTTATTCATAGCGATTTTGAAAGAGGATTCATTAGAGCTGAAGTTACATCATATGATGATTTCATCAAATATGGTTCTTTACAAAAAGCAAAGGAAGCAGGAAGAATGCGTTCTGAAGGAAAAGAGTATGTTTTCCAAGATGGAGATATAGTATTATTTAGATTTAATGTATAATTGAGGTTTTAATATGAAAGCGTGGATTTTAGCAGTTGGGGATGAGGTACTTAGTGGAAGAGTTGTGAACACCAACGCTTCTTACTTATCATTAAAGTTAGAAATGCTCGGCATTATGACTGAGAAATCTATTGTTGTTGGTGATGATAGTATTCAAATATCTAAAACTATTGATGAGTTTATGAGTAGTGATGTCGAAGTGCTAGTTACTACTGGAGGATTAGGGCCTACTCATGATGATTTCACGAAAGAATGTATTAGCCAGGCGTTAAATCTTGAGATGGTACCTTATGATGAAGCTCAAAAAATATTAGATGATTATTTTGATAGTAACTATAATAAATGCAATTTAAAGCAAACTT
>JBJFEV010000178.1:0-4255 GCA_051891155.1 Bacilli bacterium | reverse complement strand
TGTAATATTGTCCTTGAATTCCTCATTAAAATTCCATTTAAAGTATGGTTTGCAGAAATGACTTGGGAAGGGGCAACAATATATGCACTATCTAGTTTACCTTCTGCTTTAATTACTTGCATTATTACTACTTTATTTATCACCTTTATCTATATTCCTTTATACATGGCAACAAGAAAAATCAATAGATTAAATGATCTATATGAAAACATCCAAAAGATTACTTCTTTAGATCAAGGTGAAAAAGAAGAACAAGAAACAGCAACAAACGAAGAATAAAAGATTTAAAAAAGAAGATGATACCAAACTCATCTTCTTTTATTTTTTATTTATATTTTAAAGCTATTTGCATCAAATATATCGTTCCGTTAGCGCTTGTAAATTCTATCTTCAATTTTCCTGTATATCCCAAAGTATTTTCAAATAGATATAAAGTTGGAGTGCTAGAAGTTACTATATTCCCCACTAAATTATCTCCTATATAAATAGAAAGTGTCGCCGATTTATTGTTTGTCATACTTGTATTAATATATATCTTATCGATAGTTTGAGGAATTTCTTCCATAGTTTCTAAAGTCAAGGTTCCAACTGGTGTCGTATTAGAACCAAAAGCTAATCCTTTAGAACTATTGGAAGTACCTACACCTCCCGCGGCAATAGATACATTATATTTTATGCCACCTAAATCAACATTAGATAAAGGGGTAGAACTAGTTAGTCCTTTAAAAATTGTTTTATCTACAAACTCACCATCAACAACTGCTTTATATGATACTTCGCAATCTTGTGTTGGATCTTTATCTATTACTTCCACTTGATAATCAACATGGCTTATACCATCGCTAAGAGAAATATCAAATGTACCTACTTGAGAAAAGACAAATTCATCCTCGATGTTAAAAGTTATTTGAGAACGATCACTAATTTCTTGATAAGAAAAATCAGTATATGTCGTATAGATATGTTCTATATCCGTATAAGAATATTTATCTCCCACTTCGTATGTATATTTTACTCCCTCAACAGCAATGTTTTTATAGGAAGAAACATTAGTATTAAGCGTATTTTGAGAAGAAGTTTCAACGATATCATTAATATTTCCAGGTTGATCTTTCTTATATCCATATACATAGTCCACTAAAGCAGGAAAATCGATATATGGATTACGATTATGTTGGATTTCATAAATTGCAACATTATGTTGGTATTCATGTTCATCAACATCAAAAGAAGAAGCCCAATTAATTATGGAAGAAGCATTACCATGACGACCAATATCAGAAGCAAGTACTTTCGATAACTCGACATATTCTTCCTCTATGAGCAAATCTTCATACATTGTGTCCATATAAAGAATTCCTCTTGCTAGTTGTCCTTTATCTTCATCGCTAGGCTCAAATACCTTAGTGTCATAAATATAATCTGAGGAAGAGTATGTTGGTTCTGTAACCACACCTAAATTCTTATTTCCTCTTGATCCATTACCTGAATTATTAGAGGCAAACAAATTGTGCCAATCAGAAGAAGTACCTCCACTTCCTCCTTCTCCTTTAAACCTATAAGTAACATAAGTTGGATTTTCTAATATTTCTTCGTCTTCCCCATTTTTTAACACTAAATTATTATCGCGTGCAGAAAGTGAAGTAAAATTATCAATGCTCATGCTAAACAAAGGAGTAGAGCCACTAAGTGGAGTTTTATTATCAGTTGATTCACTAATATATATCATTCCATCAGCGAGATAAATAACAGCATTTTTAGAACAATAAGTAAAGGTAAGAGAATATACATCATCTGATACCATACCATTTGCATATGTTACAACAAATCCCTCGTTTACAATCTCAACTTTATTAACCTTATATGTTTCGTCTAATCTTACTTGGGTAGTAGTCGTATTAACATAATGACCCATCAATGATTGACAAAAAGCATGTTCTTTTTGCCATCCAGAAGTGTTAGAAGAAGAATAAGTATCATCCTTTAATTGTTCTAAAGAAGAATATACAGTTTCAACTTTATCAAAATTATTTTGCGATTGATCGGCTTTTTGTAAAACTGACCAAGTAGAAGAATATGGAGTATATGTCACATCTTGTGAAATAATATTCTTTAATTGATTTTTTAAATCTTCGCCATTTTCCCAAGAAGATAATGCATTATAATATCCATCATAATATGAACTGATATCAACTGGTTCAAGAACGCTTGTTGATGAACTTTCTTGAGTCGAAGAGATAATAGAAGAAATAGAGGAAGAAGATTCTATAGATGATGAAGATGATGAAGAACTAGATATATCGCTAGAAGCAATAGATGTACTCTCTTCTGAATTAGAAGAAGTATTCTTTTTAATCTTACATCCTGTTAATATACTAAGTGAGATAGAAAGACATAATAAACAAATCGCTTTATTTTTCATTCAACCATTTCTCCTTTCTATAAATAATAATACATAAAAAAAATAATTTTAGCCATAGCAAATTATTTATAAATAATTTATAGAGAAATTAATGTGCCATCAATTGAAAAAAAGGATTTATAAGATAATAAAATTTTTAAGAGAAAGGCAAAAATAAGCTTAATAACTTTCTATATGTTTCTTTAATAATTTTTAAAATATAAATAGAATTAAAGTTTCTTTTTTTTACTTAAAATTCACGTTGAAAGTGCAAAAAAGCAAAGAAAAACGCGATATTTTTAGTATCGCTTGTGCTCTCTATAAATGTCTCTTCAGCACATAATAAATAGTAATCAGGGGGTTAACCATATTTCACTCAATATACCGGACAACTTTTGAAGGATTTAAATTTATTTTTTATTTACTATGTAAATAACATTTATTCAGAACAAGATAAATACTGTAATTTTAGAATCAAAAATAATAAAGCTAAATGAAGAAAATAATCAAATGAGAGAAAAACAAAAGTTATCACTTACGCGTTTGAGATTTGATTTAGGTCATTCATGCAGTTTATTGACTAGGGTGTATATAATAATTAATCTTTATTATTGAAGAAAAATGCAAATATTGCAAAAATATTCATTGGAATCACATGCAAATAATGTTATAATATCGTTGAAGAAAAATGCAAATATTGCAAAAATATTCATTGGAGATACGAGCATGATTAAAAGAGATTATTACTTAAATAAACTTATTAGAAAAATGAACAACGGTCTAATTAAAGTTATTACAGGCATAAGAAGATGTGGCAAATCTTTTTTACTGTTTCATATTTTTAGAGATTATTTATTATCCCAAGGTATTAAAAAAGAAAATATAATATCAATAGAGCTTGACAGACTAAGTTTTGAGAAACTAAGAAATCCATATAAACTTTATGAATATGTTTTGAATCATATTAAATCTGATGAAAAGTATTTTATATTTATTGATGAAATCCAAATGTGTAATAATTTTGAATCAGTATTAAATGATTTTTTACATATGAATAATTTGGATATATATGTTACAGGTAGTAATTCTAAACTATTGTCTAAAGACGTAATTACCGAATTTAGAGGGAGAGGGGATGAGATTCATTTAAACCCATTGTCATTTAAAGAGTTCTATAGTTTTTATAATGATTTTGATACAGCGTGGAAGGAATATTATACGTACGGTGGAATGCCTCTAATATTAAGTCAAAAAACTGATGAAGATAAGATAAATTATTTAAAAGATTTATTCACAGAAACTTATATAAAAGACATAAAAGAAAGAAATAAAATAAAGAACGATAATGAATTTGAACAACTACTAAATATTATTTCCTCTTCAGTAGGGTCTTTAACTAATCCCACGAAGTTAGTTAATACATTTAAAAGTGTATGTAATATATCTATTTCACCAAACACAATAAAAGATTATCTCGACTACTTAGAAGATTCATATTTAATTAGAAAGTCATTAAGATATGACGTAAAAGGCAAAAAGTACATCAATACCCCTTCTAAGTATTATTTTACTGATATAGGATTAAGAAACGCTAGATTAAATTTTAGACAACAAGAAGAAAACCATATAATGGAAAACATTATTTATAACGAATTATGTATCAGAGGATTTTCTATTGATGTTGGAGTTGTTGAGATTAATGAAAAGCAATTAAATGGTAAATATATAAGAAAACAACTAGAGTGTGATTTTGTAATTAATAAAGGAAGTTCAAGATATTATATACAATCAGTATACGATATGCCTAATGATGAAAAAAATGATCAAGAAAAGAAATCACTTTTGAATATTGAA
>JBJFEV010000177.1:0-4273 GCA_051891155.1 Bacilli bacterium | reverse complement strand
AAGGTTGCTGTAACGAATAACTAGGAATATAATTACTTTATTATATTAATGAAAAAGGAGAAAAAAGAATTATGAAAAAAAAATTGTTAATGAATAAATTTGAAATAATTGGATACTTAGGATATTTTATAATTTTATTAATAGAAAGAACTCTTGCTCTAATATTTAGTATTAATAAAGGTGAGGAATATAGTTTATTATCCGGAAACGTTTTTCCAATTATTTCCTACTCTTTTACTGCATTAAGTATTTTACTATCTGTTATCTTTTTACCAAAAATACTTTTTATATTTTTTATATATTTATTTAGTAAAGAAGAATTAGATTTTGTTCCTCATTATAAATATATCACCTTAACTTCGATAGTTATTTTGCTTGGAGGAATGATGCATACTGGTTATACCCTTTCTCCTTTACAGTTTGTTAGCTATGGCTTTTTAATCATCTCTTTTCTGATTAGAACAATTAAGCAAATTCAACATGGTGATAGTAAGTTTGAATGTATTATTTCACTTGTATATTTAGTATTTTTCTCAATGACGATTCCAGTTTGCTACATAACATATCTAGATGGTATTCAAATGGTTTTGTTCTATGTAGCAGAATTTATTACTACTTTATCACTATTATTTATATTTGGAAAAATGATGTACTGTTTTTTAGATAAAGGAAAAAGCATTTTTAATGTTGCATATTTTATTATTATGCTCGTTCTATGCTCGTTAACTATTGGGTTGAAATGGATTGATGAAATAAATGTATTTGTTATAATCTTTGTGGTTTTAAGCTCAATCACTTATATTATTAACACAATTTATTCTTTATTCATAATAAAAAAAAATAAATGAATATAGTTTACATTTATATGGGGATGAACAATTAATAAAAATTTTTTTCATTTCTTGACATCTTAGCCTTATTAGCATTAATCACAATAAAATCTACCTATTTTTTCGTCAGGAGGACGGAAAAACAAGAATTTTTTTCTAATATTATAGTTAGTTAATCGTTTATTGCATTTTCCACTAGCAATAATAATATTCATCTATAACTTATAATTATCAAAAACCATTTATTTGTGGTATAATGAAATCCCTTTAGGAGAGATAATACTATGAAAAATTTTTTTATTCCCATTTTTATCGCCAGTTTACTAGTTTCTTGTTTTATATCATCAAGCTGTTCAATTAATGAAGTTATTGGCAATTCAAATGATAGTAAATTAGAATATTCATCTACCAGTTCTAGTAATGAAGAAATTCAAGAAATAATTAATCTAACGATTGTTGAATTAAATGATGTGCATGGCTATGCCTATGAAAGTTCTAATAGTTCTTCATATAATTTAGCTTCCTTTGGATACTATGTCGATCTTCTTCAAAATAAAGAAGAATACGACAATGTGATTACTATAGCTAATGGTGATATGTTCCAAGGAACTGCTTTCTCTAATCTTTCTCGTGGCTTATCGGTAATCAACGCAATGAATGAAGTCGGATTTGATATGATGGGAATTGGAAATCACGAATTCGATTGGGGATTAGATGTCATATTAAAATATTTTGATGGTGATCCCGCTAATGGAGAAGCTACATTCCCTTTAATAAATGGAAATGTGAGAGATTCCGCAAATAGCCATATGCTAATTGGCGAAGATAATATTGAAGATAATATCAAGCCTTATACTATCGTAAATAAAGGTGGTGTAAATGTAGGATTAATATCTTATATTGGAGATCAAACTAGTTCTATATGTGCGAATAAATTTGGATCATATTATATCGATTGCTATGGAAGTGAAGATCAAAACTTTTTAAATGAAGTAAGAAAAAATGCTATCACCTGTAAAAATGATGGAGCGGATATCATCGTATTAAACTTCCATGAAGGCGATTCCTCTTCTGTGAAAAATTTATATTATAACCAAGCATTCGCCTCTATGAAAGATGATGAAGGAAATTACTTGATTGATGCGGTAATAAATGGTCATACCCACACCAAACAATATGGATATATAACTCGTGTTAACGGTATGGCTCTACCAATAGTCCAAGGCGGATGCAACTTAAATAATGTAGGAATTATATCTTTAGAAATTAATGGTTCCACGAAAAAAATTGAAGGATTATCTTGTACTTCTGAAGCGATAAGTTCCTTAGTTTCATCTTCCTCTAAGAAGGAAGTGGTACAAAACGTTCTTGATTATGAATATTCCTTGATCGAAGATCAAATTAAAATGAAATATGCAAGCGCCTCTTCTTCAGCGAGCAAAAGTCAAATTGGATTATGGTGTGCAAATGTTATGAAAAAATTTTCTGATGCCGATGTATCTTTAATCAATACAGGCGGTATCAGATCCACATTAGATGCTGGTGACATTACCATCGAATCTCTATACGAAGTTAATCCTTTTGATAATAGCCTCATCTATGTCGAAGCACTTGGAAGTGAAATCATTTCTTTTTACAATGCATACCCTTCTTATTACTATTACAACACTGATCTCAATATAAATGATATTAATTCATCGACTACATATAAGTTATTAACTATCGATTATGTTTATTATGGAAGTTATTTCCAAAATAAATTTCCGACCGCTAAACTCATCAAAGTAAATGATGATTTATGTGCTCGTGATTTAATGGGCAGAGATTTATTGTCAAAAAGTAATGGCATTTGGAATCCATCAGATAGCAGTGCATCACTTTCTTCTTATGGATGGCCATCTTCTTAAAAAGAGAGAAATCACTCTCTTTTTTATATTCGTTTTCTTTCTAAGAAGAAAAAAATAATGGTAATACAATAATAAATTATTGTATTATTTTTTTTAAAGTTATAATATTTACTTAATAAGAAATAAGAGGTGAGAGGTTATGGAAATTTTTCTTGAAATTTTTTTCGAACTAATTTTGGACCTTTTTGTCGAAGGATTTTTCTTTTATCTTTCTAAAGCCTTTGTAGGTTTTGCGGACAAATATAATTCCAGCAAGAAATATTCTTTAACCATACGTATCATTTTCTTTTCTATATTATTTTCTTCATTAATAGCATTATTAATTTTTGCTCTTTTCACTAAGAGAAAATTGTATCCTACAGTACTAATCATCTATTTTATTCTTTATACTTTTATGATGATAGGAAGATGGATAAATATTACTTTTCAAGATGGAAATATGAGATTATTTTTTAGAATTAATAGGTCAGTATTAAATTATTTATTAGGTATTGCCTTAATTGTTGTCTCATGCATTTGGAATAGAAGTGAAGCTTCAACTTTAAATCCAAGTGCAATCGTAATTATCATTTGTTCCTCTGTTGGAATTATACTCAATATTATCGGAGATATAATTACTGGCTTAGGAACGAAAAACAAAAAGATATGTGAGGTAGAGTAATTATGATAGAAATAATTATATGTATTATCGCAGGACTTGGGGCTGGTCTTGGCACCGGTTTTGCAGGTATGAGTGCTGCTGTAGTCATCGCCCCTTTACTTATCACTTTTCTTGGGGTTGATCCTTATCTGGCAGTTGGTATAGCTTTAGCAAGCGATGTGTTAGCTTCAGCAGCATCAGCGATTATGTATGCCAAAAATAAAAATATCGATATTAAAAATGGAATATTGATGATGATAAGTGTTATCCTATTTACATTTGTAGGAAGTTTTATAGCTAGTTTAACATCCGCATCAGTAATGGGAAACTTTTCATTATTTATCACTATTATTTTAGGATTAAAATTCATTATTAAACCGGTTACCGCACCAAAGAAAAGATTTGAAAATTTATCATTGATGAAAAAGTACATTTTATCAGTAATATGCGGTGCATTCGTCGGATTCATATGTGGTTTTGTTGGCGCGGGAGGAGGAATGATGATGCTCATGGTCCTAGTTATGGTTTTAGGATATGAGTTGAAATGCGCAGTCGGAACTTCTGTATTTATTATGTCTTTTACTGCCTTAACAGGCGCTATAAGTCATTTTACTTTAGGAGTATTACCTTCCCCAACCATTTTTATAACCTGTGTGGTCTCAACATTAGTATTTGCTTTGATTGCCGCTAAATTGGCTAATAAAGTAAATCCAATTGTCATGAATCGAATTACAGGCACAATATTAGTAATTTTAGGAATAAGTATGGTAATTGTTAATTATGCATTATAAGCATTCCGGTAATATGTCAAGATAGAAAAAAATAATTTTTTGACAAAAAAACCGTTATGAATACACGACTAAAAACTCCAAGCGGAGTTGCAGTCATTGATCTTT
>JBJFEV010000176.1:0-4277 GCA_051891155.1 Bacilli bacterium | reverse complement strand
ACTAGATTCTGATTTTGAAGTAGATGAAAATGGCTATATCATCACTGAATCCTATGATCCTACCTATAAAGAAAGGATGAAAGATTATGTAGATAATAATAATTCTTCCTTTCAATACGATCGACTAAAAAGTGATCAAGGAGATAAGAATCACGTCTATGAATATGACGATGGTTCAACTAGTAAAGAAGTTCGTGAAACTCATGTTTACGAATACGATGATGGATCTACCAGTAAGGAAGTACGAGTAGATCATGTCTATAAATACGACGATGGATCTACAAGCGATGAAGTTAATCCTCTTCACGTATATGAACAAGATGAGGAAGAAAGAATCATTGTTAAACCTTGTTCCATATTTGTTAATGGCAAAAAGCAAATTCATCCATTAATTATTACTTATATTGTTTTAGTTATTTTTAGTACTACATTAATCAATACTGTTTTCCCTTTACTATTCTCAACAATTTTTGAAGATATTGATTCAAATCTTCTTTTATCGTTTACTCTTTTCTTAAATTCTATTTTATTAATTATATTGACTGTTTTACTAGTTAAACTCGCTAAAAAGAGACATACGGAAGAAGTTATAGGAACCGTAGTATCATATCAAAAGACACATAGTAATAATTCCACAAAATTCGCTCCTAAGATTGCTTATGAATATAAAGGAAAAAAATATTTATATAAAGATAATGTTTATTCTTCCAAAGTACCTATGGGAGAAGTAAAATTATACATTAGTCCAACTGATCCAATGGATGTATTCTATAAATCTAATGCTGGTGCAATCATTATTTTTATTGCTATAGCCCTTATTTGTATTTCCACAATCGTGGGAATAGGTAGATAACATTACTTCTAAATATTAATTATCATTAAAAAAGGAAAAAACTATGAAAGATAAACTTAAATTATTTTTTACAAAAGTAGGAACATATTGTTCAAAAGCATCATCTTGGATATATAATAAATTCTTCTATCTATTATCTCATTATGATTTTTATATTTGCTTTGTAATTATCACTATTCTTTCTTGTGTACTTCGCTATTCTGTCTTTGATTGTATACGAGGAGATTTCACTAGCTTTCTAAAACCATGGTATAAGATCATTTATGAAAATGGTATTTCCGCTTTAGGATATTCCATTGGAGATTATACTCCAGCTTATTATTACTTCTTATATTTTATTTCTTTATTCAAATTCGATCCTGAATCGATGCAAGTACTTTATGGAATTAAATATATTTCTTGTATTTTCGATTTCTTACTTGCCGTATTTGTCTATTTTATTGTAGAAGAAATTACCAAGAGTAAACATAAAGCTTTAATTGCATATATTGGCGTTAACTTTGGTATCACAATATTTTTAAATTCAGCATTATGGGGACAATGTGATTCTATATATACAGCTTTTATTGCAATGTCCTTATATTATTTATTAAGAGGAAAGCAAAGAAAGTCATTAATCTGTTATGGCATTTCTTTTTCCTTCAAATTACAAGCGATATTTGTCCTTCCTCTTTATATCATCTTATTCTTAAGAAAGAATTTAAAATTCAGATATTTCATCTATATTCCTCTTGTTTATCTTCTCTTTGCTCTTCCTTCATGTATCATCGCTGATAATTTCTTTACTCGTCTTGGCGATATCATGATGGTTTATGTTAATCAATCCGCTAATTCATATCAACAACTTACCTTAAATGCAGGTTCATTATACGGGTTGATATTCACCAATTTTAAAGAAGAAGAATTCATTTCAAGTTTTGCTGTCCCTTTAGCGGTCGCTATTCTTGGCACCTTTATTTTCTTTATCTATCGTAGCAAAGAAAAATTCAATAATACTACATACGTAAAAATTGTTACTTTATTTGCTTTAGCGTTCCCTTATTTACTTCCACATATGCACGAAAGATATTTCTATGTGGCTGATGTTGCAGTTATAGTATACGCTATATTAAATCCTAAAAAAGTTTATGTTGCTATATGTGCATTAATCAATTCATTAATTGGCTATATGGCTTATTTATGGGGGATTTCATTTATTCCTCTAGATGGTGATGCATCCCGTTCAGCTTCATTTAGATTTGGTGCTTTACTTTATCTAGTTGCAATCGTTGCAGTTAGTTATGATCTATTTAAAGAACTTTATCCTAATGGTATAGAAGATACTACAAAGCAAGAAGAACAAACTTTATAGTAATTATCCATAATCATATTATACTTTTTATAAAGACTTCACTTTTTTCTTGAAGTCTTTTTTTTAAAATGGCTTTATGTACGGACATAAAAATATTTTTTTGGAAAAAGCGGAAAAATGCCATATATTTACTTTGGAAAACCGAAAGGAGGCATGCTTTAATGTTTTTTCGCAAAATAGAAAGTAAATTGTATGAATATTACAATGATGTAAATGCCAAAATTATTGTAATTAATGGAGCTCGCCAAATTGGTAAAGTTTTATTATTAAAGAAACTGCAAAAAAAAGGTTCTGTAAAATCCCATTAGATTTTACAAAACCCTTTATCTTTGATTTCTATCTTAATAAAGATCTCATAGCTATTTTATTTTCTATGTTCTTGGATAAATTTTTCAATATCTTCAACTTCTTTTAAGATATCTTGCGATAAGCAAATTGCTCCATCTTCAGTGATTAAAATATCATCTTCAATTCTAATACCAATACCTTCTTCTTTAATGTATAGACCTGGCTCATTAGAAATGATTTCTCCTGCTTTTAAAGGTTCAACTACACTTAAATCATGTACTTCTAAGCCAATATGGTGTGATACGCCATGATAATAATATTTACTTACTTCAGACGCATCTTTAATTAATCCAATCTTCTTTAATTCTTCCCCATAATATTCAATAACAACATTGTTTAAATCTCTGGTTGTAAGTCCAGGACGAGCTGTAGCAAGTACTTTCTTTTGTGCACCTAGCACAATATTATATAAAAGTTTTTGTCTTTCACTAAATTTACCATTAATTGGGAATGTACGAGAAATATCAGCACAATACATATTTACTGAAGCCCCTAAATCAAATAAAATCAAATCACCATCTTTAGCTAAGGAATCATTTTTAGAATAATGTAAGCATGTACCATTTATTCCAGAAGCAGCAATCGTAGTGAATGCATAGCCAGTTGCTCCATGATATTTAATTGCTTGGTCAAAATAGCTTTCTAATTGATATTCATACATTTCTTTAATATTTGATAATATTGCTTCAATACCTTTACGTGTGATGGAAATTGCTTTTTTCATTTCTGCAATTTCCTCTTCTTCTTTTACCATACGAGCATTTCTAAATAATCTTTGAGCATCTAATATTTGTACAAATGGATATTTAGAAGCAATCTTTTTACTATAACATACTGAAGCATTATCATCTTCATCTAATCCTTGACGGTCGATATCTAAATAAATGCCTTTGCATTCATTTAAGTATGAAGCTAATACACTTTCAAAGGTTGATAAATAACGAACATCTTCAATTCCAGAAAGTTCTTGAACTTCCTCTTTTGGTTTTGGTGCTCCAAACCATTTTGCACGATATTCATCATAAGGATTAATAAAAATCATTTCTTTTTCTTGTTCTTTATTTTTATATAATAAAACAATATTTTGGAATTCAATAACACCACATAGATAATAATAATTTCTATTTACATTGCATTTATCCTCTACAGTTGTTCCTCCCATTTGACGAGAAACGACCACTAAAACGGTATTATCTTCCATTTGATTTAAAATGTTTTTACGATGTTTTTTAAATACTTCTTGATTCATAATTACCTCCTATAAAATTGCTTTGCTTTTTCTAGTATCTCATTTACTTGTTCACTTTCTTTTGTTCCAAATAAACATTCATTAGCGAAGTGTTCACAATTATTAGAAATTATGTTATAACCACCTCTTCCAAGTTGCATAAACGCATAATTGACTACATCGGAAGGACTTCTCTTCTTCTTAAGTTCTTCTTCGGAAAAAGTTCTAACTTCTAAATATGTCGCATTCTTTAAAAAATCTTGTAAAGAAGTGACAATGACTCTTGCTTTAGATGGATCTAGCTCACCATCTATCGAACCAAATTGAATAACATTATTATCATCAACATAAATTCCATGATGATAATAAAATCCACGGTTAACTCTGATTTGATCTCCAAATTCCGGTCTTTTTCTATCCCATGTCATAAAATCCACTTCACTTTCTATAGATTATTTTAGTACATTCTTTTCACGAATTAAAGAAAAGAATTACAC
>JBJFEV010000175.1:0-4284 GCA_051891155.1 Bacilli bacterium | reverse complement strand
CGGTTTTATATTTATTATTACTTTTTCCTTTGAAAATAAGAGTAATAAGAAATGATAATCAAAATGATATTGATTTATATATTGTGAAAAAATGGAACCTTCAAGTGGATATTGATGAAGCAATTAATAAACTTTATGCGAAAATGGATTATCGCCCTTCAACATTCACTACAATATATAATCTAGCTAAAGTATATAAGTCACGTAATTTCATTAAAAGTGTCTTGAGTGTTTCAAAGATTAAAAAAATAACGGTTATTTTTAAAAACAATATTAAGGATGAATCGGTAAAAATATATTTCAGCGCATTTTCATGGATGATGATTGGAAAAATTCGTGATTATATTCTCAATAATTTTAATAAAGTTAAAGATGAATATTATATGGTTGATGACTTTGCAACATCAAGAACAATGGTTAATTTAGAAATAATATTTGAAGTTAGATTAATATATTTCATTTTGAGTATTATAAAAAACATCAAAGAATTACCTAAATTAATAAGATTATTTAAAAAAGGAGATTAAAAAATGAGTGAGCATCCAATATCAAATTTATTAACAATTTCAATGAATAATATAAAAGATATGATCGATGTTGATACAGTTGTTGGTAAGCCAATTGTTATCAACGATAGTGTTAGTATTATTCCGATATCTAAAGTAAAAACAACCTTCATTGCAGGAGGGTGTGATCAAGGAGTAAAGAAAAATGAGCAAGATGAATATCCTTTTGGTGGGGCAACTGGAGGAACATTGATGATTACTCCAATAGGATTTATCAGCATTAATAATCAAGAGGTGAAACTAATTCATTTAGATGATGCGACATCGTTGTACGAACGTTTGATTGATCAAGTTCCAGAGATGATCAATACTGTTAAAGATATTTTCTCAACAAAACCATATGTTCAGGAAGTAGAAGTAGTGGATAAAAAACTCAACCATTATGAGTAAAAAGTATTAATAGCCTCTAACTATTAATACTTTTTTATTTAATCTTTACTTTTATTATGGTATAATAGTTGTAGTTTGGTGATTATATGAAAAAAATATTAGTAGTGAGTGATGATCATGGGCATCGTGAATATTTAGAGATGCTTGTACAAAAATATCCCAATTTTGATTATTATCTACACGCTGGAGATAGTGAAGAATATGAACAAAACCTTTACCCTTTTATTTCTGTTAAGGGGAATAATGATTATTATATGGATAAGTTGACTAGAATTATTACTATTGATAATCATCGCATTTTTTTAACTCATGGTCATCGTACCTTCTTATCTAAAAATGTTATGATTAGCACTTGTAAGAATAATAATTGTGATATTTACATTCATGGGCATACTCATCGACCTTATTATGAATGCGTTGACGGCATTCATATGCTTTGCCCCGGCAGTTTAACATACCCTCGTAGTTTTTTTGGTGCAAGTTATGCAATTATAACTATTGATGGTGATGATGTAAAAGTTGAGTTAAAGAAGTTTTAAAGTTATATTATAACAATGTTATTTTGTAAATATCTTAAAAAAAGATTAAAATTTTCTCATCTTTATGATATAATAATTAAGGTGAATTTATGGATAACAAAAAGATTGATATTTTTTATGAACAAGTAGATAAAGCAATAATGAAACTTTATGATGATTTGAAGTTGAATTATTTGGATGGATTAATTCGTGTTGGTCATGATTTGGTGTATGAAACTAACGAGAATGGTTTATCTGAAGAGACAGTGAATGAGCTAAATGCAATATATGATAATTTAAAGAGCACTACATTTTATAACGAAGAATTAAGAGCTAGTTTACAGTTGTTAATTGTCAAGGCCTTTAAACATATTGGGTATTCTTTAGATCTAATGACCCCAGATAGTGTAAATTATTTGATAGCCCATTTAGTTTCAAAATTATGTCCTTATCCTTTAGATATTTTAGATACTTGTGTGGGAACAAGTAATATGCTTAATGCAATTATTGATTTTCCCAATATTGAAGTGTTAGAGGCGATAGGAATTGATAATGATCTTTCGCTTGTAAATCTTAGTGCTACATTTAGTGATTTATTGAATAATGGTGTTAAGGTTTATTATCAAAACGCTGCTTCACCGATTATTGATATGGTTGATGTAGTTGTTGGAGATTTACCTCATCAGTTAGCTGAAGAAAGAAATGGATATAACTATTTACCTTATCAAATTATCTCTGAAAGAATGACAAATCTTCGTAGTGGTGGATATTTTATTTATTTAATCAATAATGATTTCTTTTCTTACCCGAATAATAATAAGTTTAAAGAAGAGTTGGAAAAAGAATCAACCTTATTAGGACTATTTATTCTTGATGAAAAGATGTTTAAAAATCCTAAACTTGCGAAAAGCATTCTTGTTGGAGTAAAAGATAAATTGGATTCATATGATATGATGGTACAATTAGTTAAATTAGATAGTGAAAAAGAAATAGAAAAAGTCATTACATCTATTGATAAATGGATAGAAAATATTAGGAGGAATTAGAAATGAAAAAAATAATGGCTGTAAATGCAGGTAGTTCATCTTTAAAATTTAAATTATTTGAGATGCCTAGTGAAAAAGTAATTACTGAAGGAGTTGTTGAGAGAATTGGTCTTGAAGATTCAATATTTACAATTAAAGTAAATGGAGTTAAAGACTCTCAAATTTTACCAATTTCTAATCATTCAGTTGCAGTTGATAAGTTACTTCATGAATTGATTGATCGCAAAATTGTTAATTCGTTAGATGAAATCAGTGGTGTTGGACATCGCATTGTCCAAGGTGGATGGTATTTCAATGATTCAGCAGTGTTAACTGATGAAGCAATTAGTCATGTTGAGGAATTATGTCCAATCGCTCCACTTCATAATCCTGCTCACTTAACAGGAATTAGAGCTTTTAAAAATGCCTTACCTAATGTTGTAAATGTAGGTGTATTTGATACTTCATTCCATCAAACAATGGCGCCAGATGCTTATATGTATGCTATTCCATATGAATGGTATGATACTTATAAGATGAGAAAATATGGAGCTCATGGAACAAGCCATAAATATGTTGCTGAACAATGTGCAGCACTATTGGGAAAAGATATTAAAGATTTAAAGATTATCACATGCCATATTGGAAATGGTGCTTCAATTTCTGCTGTAAAAGGTGGAAAATGTGTTGATACATCAATGGGTCTTACTCCACTTGAGGGAATCCCTATGGGAACAAGAAGTGGTAACCTTGATCCAACTGTTCTTGAATTTATGCAAAAAGCTAAAGGATATACATTACCTGAATTAATCACTATTTTAAATAAAAAGTCAGGATACCTAGGAGTTAGTGGAGTTAGTAACGATTCTCGTGACCTAGAAAAAGCTGCTAGCGAAGGTAATGAACAAGCTAGATTAGCATTAGAAATTCAATATAAACGTGTTGCTGATTATATTGGAAGTTATTATGTTTATATGGGTGGATGTGATGCTATCGTTTTTACAGCTGGAATTGGTGAGAATAGTGCTAAATTTAGAAAGAGTGTATTAGACCGTGTTTCAGTTTTAGGTGTACAATGTGATGAAGAAGCTAATAATGTTCGTGGAAAAGCAGCATTAATTTCTACTCCTGAATCAAAGATTAAAGCTTTCTTGATTCCTACTGATGAAGAAGTATGTATTGCTCGTGATGTAATGAGATTAGGAAATCTAGAATAATAAATGACATCCTCTTTATGAGGATGTTTTTTAAATTGTTAACAAGTAAAAAATAAAAAATCACTGAATATATATATGAGGTGATTGAGCATAATATGATGAAAAAAGTATTAGCACTATTTATTTTTATATTAGGTTTTAATTTGATATCAATTAAAGCTACCACTATACCTGAAAATGTAATTGCTGAAGTGGGAAGTATTAGCATTGAAAACTTGAATGTTGAAGGGTATACGTTATTAACTACCACTATTGACTTTAATGAGGCTGGTGAGCATAATCTAACATATCAAGATGGGAATAAGTATATATATCGAAAATTAGTATTATTTAATGCTAGTGATTATCGATATAATAAAAATATTACTATTAGTGAAACATCATTTCAAAATCAAGAAGGAAAAGAAATAGTGAAAGTGATATTTTTTGATCAGTACTCTTTCTTTATGATTTCAAATTATGATGAGTATGGAGTAGTTGAGTGTTATGTTGAAAACGAGTTGAGTTGGAAAAAAGAAATAATTAAAGAAGGAAAAACCCAAATTACTGATTTTTCAAGAACAGAAAC
>JBJFEV010000174.1:0-4292 GCA_051891155.1 Bacilli bacterium | reverse complement strand
ATTTATTAAGCATAGCAATCTTTCTTTAAAAGAAAAAATTACTCATCAATATTATTATTTTAAATACATAATAAAACACCAGACTAATACATATCATTATATGGGAGAATCTTTTGGCGAAAAAAAACTGCAAACTCCAGATTATGATGATCCAAGAAATGCATATGTTGATTTAAAAGAAAAAACTCCTAAAGAACTAATTAATTTAGCTGTTGTAAAAATTAAATTAGAAGAAGATTTTGTTAGTTTCAAATTAAATAATTATTTTAATTTAATGATTGATTTAGGATTAATTTCAAAAGAAGAATATGAACAAATAGTATATGGCACTAATGACGATACGAAGATAAAATATATTAATATGGGCCTGTCAATAAATATGATAAATAAATTAGAAAAAGATTCCCAAATAGAAAACATTTCACTAGATGAATATAATAATTTGATTGTAAATGATACTTTTAAGGAATATATGAGTGGGTTAGATGAATATTCCCAATTTAAACTATCCAAAGTAATCATGTAATTAAAAGATCTACATTTTTTCTACATACCAATTAGAATTTCCAAAATTGTTAAAATTCCAATGAAGTTCACAATAAAAATTGAATTCTAAAGAGTTATCGTCTTTGACGTTCCAAGAATATTTATTCAGTTGTGTTTTACGGTAACTTTCAAATGCATCCTGAATCTCTTTGGCAAACTTTGTTCTAAATTCAGAATACGGAATATCTAGTGTTTCTTTAGTCAATTTATTTTTCAAAATCATCAGTTTTCTCCAACGGTAAAATCTCATCAAGTTTGATATTGTAGCGTTTGCCTTGCATATCAACACAAGTTGCATAATCTACAGTTTTATCAGCGAACTTGTTTTCCCAAATGCAAATCAACAATCCTATTTTTTGCGTTTTTAAATTAAGAATTTTTGTTCCGTATAATTGATAATCTTTTTCTGTCATATCTTGCTCCTTTCAAGCTATGACATTAATTACTCAAGAAATAAAAAATTGAAACTTAAAAACCTGATTTTGTATCAAAACAACACACAAAATCTATACATACTTAAATGCTGTTTTAAGGCTTGTTTTAATTTTTCATAAGGTTTTATACCTAACCCACTCCAAACGTTAAAATTAAATAAAATTAAACGAGTTTTAAATGAGGTTTTAAAAATTTTTCACCTGTAGTATAAAATTATAAATTATATTGTAAAGACTTGGTATAAGTTTATATTTTGTTAAAATCGCCTAACAAAATTTTTTAAGAATAATACGAGCTTTTATTATTTTCTTTTCTTAAATATAATATTTACATTTTCTGATAAAATCTCTTGCAAATATTACAAAAACTTCAGTTCAGATGACTTTACCTCATCCCATAAAGCCATTAATTTGCATTCATCATATAAAATATTTTCAATAAATTCTTGCCAAATATGAGGGCTATTATTAAGAGAATAGCCATCATTAACTTCATGCCAGTTACTTGATGCCATATTTTCAAGTAATCGTTCTAAAGATTCTGGGGAACGAATATCAGAATGTCTAATTATATTGAATAAAATATCATAACAGCGTGATGCCATTGTTTCAATTCGATGCTCAATCCCATAAAAACTTAAAATTTTTTTTGCTTCCTCACTAAGATTGTTATTAATTTCAATTTTCAAAGAATTGTTATACGTTATCTTGTAATTATTCCATAACTTTAATGGGTGTAATTTATTATATTCAAGTCCTAGAGCTTTTATAGCTGATTTATATTTATCTATCTTTTCTTGAGTAGTGCCATCTTTAAAAAATGCGGTTCTTTTTTCTCCCATATTGCATTCTTTACAACATGGAGCCCAATTTTCAGGATGTAATGTGAATTGTGGAAACTGATCTTTTGGAATTATGTGTTCAATGTCAGCATGCAGATATTCTTCTTTCTTATTTTTATTATCCTTATCTTCTTTAATGGAACTTTCTAATAATTGTCCACAAAAGCAACAGCGTGGCTGTGAATCAATAAAGTAGCTATAATTAAATAATTGTTTTACAGATAAATTAGTTTTATTAATAGATTTATCTAAATTTTCAAATATTTTTTTTAATTCCGAATTTATAACATAATAAGTTTTTTCTTCCTCGGTATAACTAGATTCAAGCAATTTTTTATATTTATCCTTCTTTAAGCCCTTTTGATTTTTAAATAATTCATGAGGATAAAGAAAACTTAATTGATAGTCTTCTTCTTGATAAAATTTAAAATAGTCATTTCTGAGATTTTCGATGAGCTGAGCACAACAAGAATATTCATTAAACGGTTTAGGGATTATTTCTTTGTATTTTTCACAGAAATTTTCGAAAATATTTATTACATCTTTTTTTAAACTTTCATAGATTTGTAATTTATACATTGTTAATTAGTCCCTAATAGCTTATTTTCTACTTCTTTTTGTTTAACGCGGAGTTTCCAACGCCATTCACCTGGACCAACTTGTCGTAATAATTTATTAATTTTCTTATTTAAGTCTCGATTATTATCTACATTTTCATCAAGTTTTTGGTTTAAAACTTCTTTTATTTCTTTTTTTGCTCTATTACCGATATCTGATTCCATCATAAATAGATATTTCCCAATATCTACAATACTTACCCCGTACGTATTTACTTGAGGTTTATAGTGATACGCACCATCGTGAGTATCAACTATTCTGTGAACTTCTTCTGGTTTTGTATCTGTTATCAGCATTGCAGAATGAGTTGCAATAAAGACATCGTGAGGTTTATCTTTTAGTGTTTCCCATAGCAAATATACAAAATAACTTTTCCAATATTCATTAAAATAAGTTTCAGGTTCATCTAAAAGTAACAGACATTTTTCTTCTTCATTTTTCAATAAATTTACTATTGCAAATCTATATAATAAGGCTCTTTGACCATCACTTAAAGAAGAGCTTTGATATAAATCTCCATCTTCTTCTATTTTATACAAAAAGCCCATATCATAACAATAATATTCATTCAGATATTCTTTAAGAACAGTGTATGCAGGATTTGGATCATCATTTTTCTTCTGACTTTCAGGTCCAGTATAAAAATTTTCAATATCAGTTAATGTCCAATAATAACAATACATATCCCCGCTTATATCATCATTACAAGGCATAATATTACTGCACGGTAGTAAGTTATCGTTATATTCAAAATTAACATTACCTTGATGAGCTTTAATCCATATTGCTTCTATTTTTAATTCTTTTACTTTTTCATTATCTACACTTTCTTCTATGACTATTTTATTTAAATCATGCCATAAACTATTTTCATCTTTTAAAGATTTTGAATATTCACCAGATAAAATATAACTTATTAGTGCAAACTTACTATATTCTAAATTAAAATCTAAATATTTATCGTTAAAACATGAAAGATCTTTTTCTTCATGTTCTTCCTTTTCAATTGAATCATTATCAGCAGAACTTTCTTCTTTTTTACCTATTTTACCTATTATTTCTTCTTTATCTCTCTCTAGATTACTGCAATGAAATCTTACGACTTTTTTCCAATATTTATTATTCTCAATATTTTTTATATTAACAGGATCACCATTATTGCTATCATAATTTGCAATAATATTTTCACCTGAATTATCTAATGTATAAAAATCAAATTTTACATTAGAAGGTTCACTCTCTATACCAATATCAAATATAGCATCTAAAAGATTACTTTTTCCTGAGCCATTTCTCCCTATCAAAATATTCAAATTTAGATTTTCCCCTTCATTATTTTGTTTTTCAGGGAAAATCATTTTAAAATTATTAAAATTTCTAAAACTTTTTATAAATAATGTTGCTATATTTTTCATTATATAACCTCAGCTTCAAAGTCATTAATTAATGGATGATATGGTCTAAACATGTCATAGTAATTTGTGTAATTATCTTCATGATCAATACAAACCACAAGTCCCAATGTTTCAAACAACTTTAGTGTTCTTGTAATATATGCATATGAATATTCTCCAAATAAATCTTTGTTCGAATTTTCTTGATAATTAAACCAATATTTGCATAAATTACTATATAAATTTTTTTGTTTAGGTGAAATTATTTTTAATGCCAAATCTATTCGTTTATTATCATCTTTATAGTTTTCTGGGAGAATTTTATTTTCAAATTTTGAGTTTTCTTCATTAAAAAGATCATCTTTAGATTTGGTTAGAGTTATTTTATATCCTTCTATCTTTATTAGTCGGATATTTTTTGCGAAGTTTTTGCAAAGCTACAACAATATTTGCTCTAT
>JBJFEV010000173.1:0-4294 GCA_051891155.1 Bacilli bacterium | reverse complement strand
CTCTTCAAGAGGGATTCAATGTTGTTTCCTTTGATTTAGACACAAGTACGCCTGGTGATCATCAATATGAAATTGTTGTTAGTACAGATGATGATTCTAATGCTCTTAACAATAAATATTATTTTAATCAAAGCGTTGCGGAAAAACTAAAGGTTTTATTTTTAGGAAGCAGTAGTGAAGATATGGAAGCTGCTCGTAATCTCTATCCAGACTCCGATATTGATTATTATGTAAATGATTATGCTATTCCATTTACTGTGGAAGAATTATGTCAATATGATGAATTTGTATTATCCAATGTTGATATCAGAAATTACAATAACCATACTCAATTTGTTAATAGCTTAGATATCTTAGTTTCCGAATTTGGTAAAAGTCTTGTGACAATTGGCAATACCTATATTCAAAATAATGAAGATTCGGAGGTATTATCATCGCTTAGTGATATGTTGCCTGTTAAATTTGGCAATGAGGATAAAAAGAAGACGGTAACGATTTTATTGGATGTATCAAGAAGTATGGAACAAATTAGTAGATTAATCATTGCCAAAAAAGCAGCGTGTGAAATTCTTGATAAGCTCGATGACGATGTTAAGGTTTCATGCATTACGTTTTATGGCGAAGTAAAGCCGTTATTCATTTTAAAGGATGCCTCAGAAAGAGATTCTTTGAAGGAAATGATTAATAAGGCTGAAGCCTATCAGGGAACCTTTTTAGGCGCCGCTTTAGGTTATACCTATAGCACGGTTTTAGCTCAAAGTAATACTAAAAATGAGGTTGTTTTAATTTCAGATGGTCTTCCTTATAAAGAACAAGCAAACGTGTCTTTACATTATGCTAATATGATGGCCGAGCAAGGAATTGTTTTGTCTACGATTCAAACCGCTACAGAAGATATAGATGCACAAAATTTAATGAAGGAGCTAGCGACGATAGGAAAAGGATATTATAGCTATATTCATGAGGTTGATGATGTTAAGGATACTATATATAATGAGGTTTTTAACTCCTTAAACGAAACTGTTCTTGAGAATCAAGAGCTTCCTGTTTCTATTCTTTTAGAAAAGGATGAGCTTGTAAATGGCATAGAATCGCTATCAAATATTAAAGGTATTTATAATAATACAGCAAAGGCAAGTTCAAAGGTTATCCTTGATGCTTTATATACTGATGTCGATTCCACACAGTATCGAATTCCTCTTTATGCATCGTGGGAATATGGTAATGGTCATGTATCATCCTTTGCTTCAACGATTTCGGGGGAATGGATTTCCTTATGGAATGATTCGCAAGAACGAAGTGTATTGACGAGCATTATTCCAGTTAATTCACCTAGTGAAAGGCTTGATAGTGCCTTTATTATGGAATTAAATACTGAGGGTACAAACGGTTCAATTGTTGTTAAGGCCCCGACCTTGAATAAGGATTCAGTTTTAACAGTCAAGGTAACATATCCAAATGGTTTAACAGAAGAAAAGATTCTAGCGAGTATAATTGATGCGAATGTACAAAAATATATGACTGAAATTAAGACAGATCAGGTTGGTGAATATAATGTTATGTTATCCTATTCACTTGGTGAATTATTGTATAGTGCTTCGTATCAATTTGATATATCATATCTTCCAGAATATGACAGCTTTACCATTTATGAGGCTTCAAATTTATATTATATGGTTAGTTCTAATGGTCAAGTCTCTGAGGATGGGCATCTTACCTTAGAAAACAATTATTCTAATGTTGAAAAATATGTAGTTGACTTTACTCCTGCTTTAATGATTTTAACAATTGTTTTCTTCGTTGTGGATATTATGATTAGAAAGTTGCGCTTGCAGGATATTGTTTCGTTATTTAAAAAAATTACTAAAAATGTGGAGGGAGCAGGCAAATGAAAAGAAAAGTAATTAATGTTTTAGTCATATTTTTATTTCTTTTATTTCTTTCATCATGTGGAGAAATTGTCAGTAATAATGCCTCCACGACTGATTTAAATCAAACAACGGAGTCTGACCAAACCACAACTGGTAGCAACGAAAGTGAGGAAAAAACGGAATTTTGTGTTTCTTTAGTTTATAATAAAAAGATATATATTCCTGGTAGTGATGAAATAATAACTGTTGTTTTTTCGGATGATTATTCGCAATATACGGCCGTTATCGGAAGTGATGGGTATGCGAAAATTTTTTTGGATGGCGATTTTAATGTTTATTTAGATAAGGCTCCAGATAATTATTCCTATAATCCGAATATTTATCATGTGGATAATGATAATAGTAGTGCCGAAATTGAATTATTAAAAATTGGTCGAATTAGTAAAGGTAAGGGAACTGCTCTTTACAATGAATATGAGGTTACCTCAACTGGAACCTACCGTACGACTTTGAAAAGCAGTAGTCAAAAGGTTTATTATGAATATCAACCGAAGTCTTCAGGAACCTATATTGTCGAATCATTGGTAAATATTTACGATGATGTCATTAATCCTAAGCTTGATGTTTATACTGGTACCTTTGCGGCTAAGTATTTTGATAAAGCATATGATGATGGTGGAAGTAGTAAGAATGGAGGCTTTACCAAAAACTTTAAGTGGCAACTCAGTATTGCGGAAGAACAAATTGGAAATGTTTTTACTTTCGTAGTTTATGCGGAATCGAAAACTGATGTTTTTCCCATTACCGTTGATTTTACCATTTCCTATTCCTCTAGCTATGAGCTTCAGCATCCGGATGTAAAACTAATGGTTGCCCAAGAATATGAGCTTGCGAGAATCCCCGATGATGAGTATCCATCTACTGATTATGTTTACATTAATTCTGATGGTGGTACGGGTAGCTATTATTCTGGTGTAACTAATGGAACTGGACTTATTGATGGTAGTAAATTTAAATATAATGAGGAAACAGGATTATGGCACGTTTATGATCCCCAAACTGATACCTATGGTCCTAAGCTATGTGCTAAAATAACCGCCCCATGTTGTTTCTATGATCAAGGATTAAATATTATTGAGAGTAATGGTAATAAAAATTTGACAGTTTCAAATGCAACGGAAAACTATAAAGAATTCATAGAGGTTTCTTATGCTTCGGTATGCAATAGTGATGGAGTTTGTTATGTTACGATGGAGCTAATGGAGTTTTTACAAAAGTTTAGTATTTCGCAAAGACTATTCTTCGATGGCTATGGCTTTGTGGAAAGTTCAGGAGTTTATGCTAAGGAAGAGGATCAATGGCTCTTTGCTTGCGGATATTATGTTGAAAAATAGTTATTTCAAAAAGGCTTCACTTGTGGCCTTTTTGTTTTTTTATGAGTGATTATTTTTTTAAATGTCCACTTTGAAAAAAATGGTATCTTAAATTTATGTTAATTGTCTTTAAGAAAGCGTTTTATGTCAAAAAATGTAAATAAATGTAACAATTTGATATTGAAAGTAGTGCAATAAAGTGCTATAATTAGTTGAAATTTTTAGATTAAAGATTTTAATATGTTATGTAAGGAGAGAGAACAATGAAAAAAATAATATTATCTTTGATTTTATTCTTCGGTGTAGTTGGTCTTTGTGCTTGTGGTAATACTACAACAACAGAAAATACCACAACGGACAACACAACAGCTGAACAAACTACAACTGAACAAACTACAACTGAAGCTCCAGTTCCTGCTGTTTTAGAACTAGACTCAAGTGCTGTTAAAGTGGCTTATTTAGTTGGAGATCAATTAAATATTGAGGGACTTAAGGTGGAAGAAGTAAGAGGTGAAGCTCGTACCGATGTAGCTTTAAGTGCTTGTACAGTAAAAGTATTAGATGCTTCTGAAAATGAAGTAGGAGGAACTTTCGAATTTGCTGGTAAGTATACTGTTGAAGTTTCTTATAACGGAAATGCGGATTCATATGAGGTAACTGTTAGTGTTAATAGCTATGCTACAGTTTATGAAGCATTAACTGCTAGTGTTGCTAAAGCTGATACTGTTAAATCAGGTACTGCTGTATTAACACAAGACACTACACCTTATAACTATGCATATGAATTTGGCCCAAATCATTTCAAATATTCTGTAAAGAATGAGTATTCAGATTACACTTATTTCTTTGAATTATTAGATGCCAAAGACAGTCTTCATAAACCAATATATTATTACGAAGTAACTCCTCATCAGAAATGTTATTTCTTCATAAAATATGATAATGACTTAATAATATACACTTTAAAAAATAAGGATCGAAAGAAATAGGATTCCTAAAACTAACAACAATATATTAGCTAAGATAAAGATTCAAGAAATAGAAAATTAC
>JBJFEV010000172.1:0-4311 GCA_051891155.1 Bacilli bacterium | reverse complement strand
TGATAACCTTAGCGTAGCATCCTCCTTCGAAGTTAAACACACCATTGTCATCCCAGCCATGCTCGTCATCACCGATCAAAAGACGCTTAGGATCTGTTGACAGGGTTGTCTTACCTGTACCGGAAAGACCGAAGAAGATTGCTGTGTTTTCTCCATTCATGTCTGTGTTTGCAGAACAGTGCATGGAAGCAATTCCTTTAAGAGGAAGATAGTAGTTCATCATAGAGAACATACCTTTTTTCATTTCTCCACCATACCATGTGTTAATGATTACTTGTTCACGGCTGGTAATGTTAAATACGACAGCGGTTTCTGAATTTAAACCTAATTCTTTATAATTTGTTACTTTAGCTTTTGAAGCATTGTAGATAACAAAGTCAGGTTCGAAAGAAGCTAATTCTTCTTCTGTTGGTTGGATAAACATATTTTTAATAAAATGTGCTTGCCAAGCAACTTCAACAATACAACGAATTGCCATACGAGAATCTTTATTTGCGCCACAGAATGCATCAACAACATATAATTTTTTATTTGATAATTCTTCTTGTGCGATTTTCTTTACTGCTTCCCAAGTTTCTTTTGAAGCAGGATGATTATCATTTTTATATTCATCACTAGTCCACCAAACTGTATCTTTTGAATTTTCATCCATTACGATAAATTTGTCCTTTGGAGAACGGCCAGTGTAGATACCAGTCATAACGTTGACTGCATCTAATTCTGTAAGTTGACCTTTTTCATAGCCTTCAAGTGAAGGGTCTAATTCATCTTTAAATAATTGTTCATAGGATGGATTATAGACAACTTCTGTTGTTCCTTTAATTCCATATTTTGTTAAATCAATTTGAGCCATTTTTCTTACCTCTATTTCTCTAAGAAATTATTAATCGGGAAATTTTTCCCAAATAATTTCAATTTAAATTTACAACTTAAAAAAAGCAAATGCAATAAAATTGATGATAATTCTTGTTTTTTACAATAATTTTGCTTCTGTACAGAATAAATTCAGGATTAATAATGTAGTTTTTTGGCTATATCTAAACATCTTTCTTTGTCGACCTTCAATATTTTGCGATCGTATGTTAATAATCCATTTGTTTCATCTTCTACATCACTTAATTGAGTATATATGCAAGCGCATAAGCCCTTTTTCATTTCAGGAACAATTTCGTTCATATAAAGATTATAAAAAGCTTCATCAAATTTTCCCTTATCTTTGAATTTCTTATATCCATATGTCTTACTTAAATTATATGAATGGGCATCAATTTTATATGAATATCCTCCAAATTCAGAAAGGATTGCAGGTCTATCATCATATTTAATTTTTACTTTTTTAAAGTAAATATGTTGTGAATTTATGGATGAATCCTTTTGATCGAACCATCCAGATGTATTATCGATAAATCTAGTATCATCAAGACGCCTTAATAATTTTTCATTTTCTTTAGAAGAGAATTGTCCCCATCCTTCATTAAATATGGTCCATAAACATATGCATGGTGAATTATATAAATGATTGACTGTTTCAATCATATTTTTTTGAA
Source organism: Bacilli bacterium (assembly GCA_051891155.1). GTDB lineage: Bacteria > Bacillota_I > Bacilli_A > RFN20 > CAG-449 > UBA3210. Next base: position 2,764 of record JBJFEV010000172.1, on the reverse strand, counting down.
ATATTTCTTTTGCTTTATCTTCTCTTTTAAATTTTATATCATTCAAATTTTTGATACCTAGCGTCGGAAGAGCGGTATCGTGAAGAAAAGAATAAGGTGAATTATTGACCATATCTTGAAATACAATCATTCCATATTTATCACAATAATAATAGAAAAGTAATGGTTCAACTTTGATGTGTTTTCGCAAAGTGTTGAATCCTAAAGACTTCATAGTAAGAATATCATTTTCATAGTATTTATATTTTTTAGGTGTATATATACCATCTGGAAAATAGCCTTGATCCAATAAACCATGAAAGAAATATTTTGATTTGTTTAAGAATAAATATTTTTTTCCGTTATCTTCTTCAATTGATAGTTCTCTTAAAGCAAAATATGATTTTACTTCATCGAATGTAGTTTTAATAACAAAGTGGTAAAGATAAGGATCTTCAGGAGACCAGTTTCTAGGAGAAGCAAACTTGTAAGAAAATTCATCTTCAAAAAAAGTTTCTTTATATTCTCCTTCAGGAGTATAGATAGTTATTTCTTTCTTTTGTGTATTTCCCAAAACCTTAATATTTATAGTATCGATAGTAGGAGTAATTTTTAACTCGGTAATATATTCTTCAGGGACTGATTCAATCCATACACTTTGCCATATACCAGATACTTTTGTATACCACATTCCTCCTCTTTTGTCTTTTTGTTTTCCATAAGGATAATTTAAATCTAATGAGTCTTCGACGATTACTTCTAATATATTGATATAATCTAATTTTTCTCTTATTTCAAACTCAAAAGGAGTGTATCCTCCTTCATGAGTGCCCAATATTTGATTGTTTAGTTTTACTACGCATTTTTGATCGACTGCATCAAAGTGTAAAATAACTTTATCTTTGATAAACCCATTTGGAAGTTGAAATATTTTCTTGTAAAATAACTTTTCATTATTCTCTTTCTTTCTATTTATTTTTGATAAACTAGATTCTAAAGGAAAAGGAACGATAATCTTTTGATCATAAGCTGTTACCTTTTCTAATTTAGATAGTGCAAAATCCCATTCCCCATTTAAACAAAAGAAAGAGTTTCTTTTAAGTTGTGGGCGAGGATAAGCAGAAAGAGGAATGTCCTCTAAAGCATCGTCATCAATAGTTAAATCATTAAATTTCATAATTATTTACCTCAACAAAATTATTATACAATAAGGAAAATATAAAACGAAATACACTTTATTATAAAAAAGTCATTGTCTTATCATAAAAGTTAAGATAGAAGATCAAACATAAAAAAATAATTATTTTGTGAATTTATATAAATCTTAGTGAATATTATTTATGACTTTGATAATGTGAGTAAGAAAAATAGTAAAAGAACAAAAATTGTCGTAAATATTTTTATTTTGATAAAAAAAGGGGTTTTAAAAAAGGAGTAAAAGTATTATAATTTTTCTATATATCGATGGAGGATGAATATGACAGTAAAAAGGTTAAAAAATCTCTTCCTCAAAGGCTTTATATTATCAACTTTTATTTTTTTAGTGGTACTATGTGGCTCACGAGGATTTGAACGATTATTTAAAGATTTAGGAGATATTTTTGTTTTTTTAACAAAATATTTTGTATCAAATTTTTATCCAGCTAAAATTTTATCGATAATAGTTTTTGCCGGATTCATTATCACATTAATTCTTGCTATTGTGTTTATTTTTAACAAAAAGAAAAAAAGAAATTTATTCGGTATTGTTCTCATTTTAGGAGTCATATATATCTTAGGTATTTGTTTAGTTCATACTAAAGAAATTAATATGGTTTTTGATTCAGCTTACATTCCAAATAAAACTCTCGGAGCATTCATTATCACTTTCGGTGTTCTATCTTTAGTTTGTTTAGGAGTTTATGGTGGATTATTAACAAGAGATTTAATTTTAGTTTTAAATGCTGAAAATTTAGCGGCTAAACAAGAAAAAGCTCGTAAATTAAGACAAAAAGAAAGAGTTGAAGAATTGAAAAAACAATTCGCAGAAGCAAAAGAGAAAAGACAAAAAGAAGCTGAAAAATATGATGACTTTGAAATTGAAGCTTCATCTCCAAAAGAAGAAAGCCAAGTGGAAACAAAGGCTGAACCTCAAAAAGAAGCTAAACCAAAGAAATCAAGTGCAAAATCTGAAAGTAAGAAACGTAATAATGTCGAATCATTTGTTGAGGAATATAATTTGACAGAAGAAGGATATTTACCTCTTGATGATATGAATAGAAATCCACAATTTGAGGCTACATTAAATGCTTCAGGACAAAGATTAAAAAATATTTTCTCTGAAATTAAAAACGCGATTGTATGTTATCCTGGCGTAAGTGAAACAAAACAAAAAACCATGGTGACATATAAGGTAGACAAAACGACAGTCGCACGTATAGTTTTCTATGAACGTGGATTTAAATTATATGTAGCAATGGATCCATATACGGTCGATGCTAATGCATATTGCCAATATGATGCTTTTGAAAAGTATAATGATACCCCATGTGCTCTTCACATTTATAACAAAGCATCTTTAAATAAAGCAAAAGATATTATCAATCAATCATTTGAAGGTATGGAATTAACAAAAGACAGCGAATATGTCGAACAAGATTTTACTTCTTTAGATGATAGTGGTATAGAATAATAATTATTTCAGCACCTTGAAGCCGTTCCCATTTATTCACAATGATTATTTGGTATGAATTTGCACTAGTCAACAAAAAGTAGACACAAAATCACTTTGAAGGGGTGAAAATTT
>JBJFEV010000171.1:0-4332 GCA_051891155.1 Bacilli bacterium | reverse complement strand
TATTTTTTTGGCTAAAACATCTATAGGAAATAATAACATTAAAGGCATTATTGATATTTGTATGGGATTATCTTTAAATGATTCATACTGGATTTCAAGTGATGGATTTAATAAAACATTTGAAGAAGTAAACTTATATGAAAATAGATTCAATAATTCATTAGGATTAATTGCATTTACAGGATTTGGTTCATTTATCAAGTCTGATTTTTTATCTTCACCAGAGTTTACTACTAATGGTATGCTTGCAAAGTGCTGGAGAAGGAGTAATGGAAAGATTTATATAAATCGGGAACAACGGGTGCAGCAAATGCTGGACTTGAACCTTATTCTGAATACTATGCATCACAAATAGCAGAATGTATGAAGTTGAATCATGTTGATTATAATATTAAGCAATGGAAGAAGAAATTATGTTCAACTTGCGAACTATTCACAGATATAAATCATTCATTTATGCCTATAGGTTATTTAGTAAAAACTAGTAGTTTTTTAGATATTATTAACTACTATAAAAATTTAGGTGAAGATTTTCATAATGATTTAATTGATATGATAGTATTTGACGCTATTATATGTAACACTGATAGACATTATGGCAACTTTGGATTAATAATTGATAATAAAACTAATAAACCTGTTAAAGCAGCTCCTATATTTGATAATGGACTATCATTATTTAATTATGCAATGGATAATGATTTAGAATCAGTTGAAAAAGCATTAGAGTATTCAAAAACAAGACATCCTGCATGCTACGCAGATTTCATAAGTGTAGCAAAAAAATTTATGACTGATTCTACAAAAGGAAAATTAAAACATCTTATTAATTTTAAGTTTAGAAAGCATCCAAGATATAATCTCAATGATAAGAGATTAAAGGTTATAGAAAAAATTATTCAAATTAGAGTATTAGAATTGCTTAATTAGAAAAATCCTTATCATAATTTGAGGACTAATATTAATAAAAAAGTAAAGCTTTGATACAGTAGGGATACTACATCAAGGCTTTTTATGTTTTATATATCTAAAATAACATTGGATTAAAAGCCTAGGGGTATTTAATCATACCTTGTTTATTTTTTAATGTATTTAATGAGCATATTTAGGATAAAATAACTTAGTAATGACAATAAATGGAAATTAAATTATAATATTTAATGCAAAAAAAATAAAATAGTGGTATAATATCAAAGGTTTAAAAAATAAATAAAATAGTTGGTGAAATATGAAAAAATTATTAGCAATATTAATAGTTATATTTATGGGGTTAGGCCTTTCTGGATGTAATAATATATCGTATAAAGTTTATACAATCAGTATGCCTAATCATTTTGGAACTGTTTCTTCTGTTCAAATATTATATGTTGATGGTAGTCTTGATGATGAAGCCAAACAAAAACTAGATCAAGGATGCAATGCAGTACTAAAGAAGTTGGATGATATTTTTAATATTCAAGAGGAAAATAGAACTAAAAAAACAGAACTTATGTTAATTAATGAAAAAGCTGGAGTTGAGCCTGTAGTAGTTAGCCCTGAAGTAATAGAAGTATTAAAAGAAGCAATTAGTGTTAGTAATGATTCTAAAGTTGATGGAGTAGCATTATACGATCCAACTATTGGAGTAATTTGGAATGCTTGGAACTTTATTGACAATGGCTTTGATTATTGGGAAGATTTACTTGAGCCAGGTTCATCAAATCATGATCCTTTACCTCAAAGTGAAATTGATAAATTACTTCCATTAGTAGGCTTTGATAAAATAATTATTGATGAAGAAGCCTCAACTGTTTATTTGAGTGAAGTAGGTATGGTACTAGATCTTGGAAGTGTTGTGAAAGGATATGCTGCAGACAAGGTTAAAGAGTATTTACAAAGTGAGGGTATTGAAAAAGCCGTTATAGATATTGGTGGAAATATTCAACTTTTAGGTTTATATGTTGATAGTAGTGATGGTTATAAAGACATTAATTGGAAGATAGGAATTAAAACTCCATTCTATTATAAATATAGTGAAGATCAATATACCATTGGTTATATTAATGTTGGCGAAGCTACAGTAGTAACTAGTGGTACGTATGAAAAATATATTAAAGATAATGATGGTAATATGTATCATCATATCTTAGATCCAAGAACAGGACAACCTATTAATAATGGTGTTGTGTGCGTGACTGTTGTGACAACAAAATCAATTGTTGCTGATAGTTTGAGTACAATGTTATTTAGCTTAGGATTAGAGCGTGGAATGGCATATGTTGAAAATCATGAAGATATTGAAGCTATCTATGTTGTTAGTGATGGAACAAGTAATAAAATTTATGCTTCAAGTGGATTAGAGTCAAACTTCGTATTTAACGTAGAATTAACAAAAATAAATTATAGTTATGAAGGTGCATTGAAATGAAAACATTAGAGATTAAAAACTTACACGTCAGTGTTGAAGAAAAAGAGATTTTAAAAGGTCTTAACTTGACCATGAAAACAGGTGAAGTTCATGCCATTATGGGGCCAAATGGAACAGGAAAATCTACTCTTGCTTCAACTATCATGGGACATTATAAATATACTGTAACTGATGGTGAAATCAATTTAATTGATGAGGATAAAACTCAAAATGTCTTAGAGATGACAGTCGATGAAAGAAGTCGTAAAGGAATATTTTTAGCAATGCAATATCCAAATGAAATCAGTGGAGTAACAAACTCTGATTTTATTAAAACAGCAATGCAAGCTCGCTTAGAGGAAGGGAAACATATTTCATTATTCAAATTTATTAAAGAATTTGATAAAGCAGTTAGTGATTTAAAAATGCGTGAAGATTTACCACATCGTTATCTAAATGAAGGATTTAGTGGTGGTGAGAAAAAACGTAATGAAATATTGCAAATGAAAATGCTTAAACCTAATTTTGCAATCTTAGATGAAATTGATTCAGGTCTTGATGTTGATGCTCTTAGAATTGTTGGTGAAAACATCAACAATATGAAGAATGAAAACTTTGGTGCATTAGTCATCACTCATTATCAAAGATTATTAGATTATATCGATGTTGATTATGTTCATATCATGATTAACGGTCAAATCGTTAGAACTGGCGGAAAAGAGTTAATCACTAAAATTGACAACGAAGGATATGACTGGATTAAAGCTGAATTAGGCTTAGTTGATGAAGTTGAACAAAGAAGCCATGCCATCCTTGGAACATGTGCAATAAAGAAGGCTGTAACTAATGAATAAATTAGAAGAGATAAAAAGTTTATATCATGATGAAAATATCTTAGTATTAACTAATAATCAAATCACTCTAGCAACAATTCCAGCAGAAATTATTAATAATACAATTATTTTTGAAGGAATTGATAAACTAAAAATCTTTTATTTATTGGATCAAAATACAATAATAAACTTCCATTTTAAAAGTGATATTGATTTTAGTGAAATTTTCTATGATATTAAAAATGATGTTATTCTAACCCAAAACTATGAGGTGGATCGAAATATCAATGTTCATATTGTTGATTGTACTGAAAACAATACTAACTTTACAAGAAAAGTAAACACTATCTTGAAGGAAGGTTCATATACTAAAATAGATAATTTATATATTTCATCTGATAATATTAATGTTGATTATATGTATGACATTGTTGATTCTTATGTGGCATTAAAAATCAATAATGCTATTGTCAATGATAGTGGAAAAATTCAAAATTACAACTTTAATGTAAAACATAACCAAGCATCATCTCAATCAGAAATGATCACTTATGCTATTAGCAAAAATAGTTCACTCTTGAATGTTAACACTGATGGAGTAATTGTGGAGCATGCGGTAAGAACTACTTTAAATCAAAAAACAAAAGGAGTCATCCTAGATGATGAAAGTCAGATTTCCGCAAATCCAATCCTTGAGATTGATGAATATGATGTCATAGCAAGTCATGGAGCATCAATCGGAGCCATTGATGATGAGGAATTATATTATTTGATGAGTAGAGGCTTGACTAAAGAAGTTGCGGAAAGAATGATTATTAATGGTTTAATGTATCCATTCTTAAATTCAATTAATGATGATTTATTATCAGAATATATTAAACATATGATTGATAAGCATCTATAAGGAGGATGCAATGACTAATGAAGAAGTGAAAAAAATAAGATTAGATTTTCCAATGTATCAAAATCATCCTAATCTATGTTATTTAGATACGGGAGCAACTAGCCTAAAGCCAAGGTGTGTAGTTGAAGCAATGGAAGATTATTATTATAACTATGGTGTAAATGTTCATCGTGGAGTTTATAGCTTAAGTTATCATGCAACTAATGTTT
>JBJFEV010000170.1:0-4357 GCA_051891155.1 Bacilli bacterium | reverse complement strand
TCCTCTACGAAGAAGAAAATCAACCAAACCATGGACTGATAAAACTATTTCTTTCATTTTTTTCACCTTTTTTATTATAAAATAAAATAAAAAACAATGAAACAATATAATGGACTTTATATTATTTCATTGCTTACTTTTAAAAACAATTAAATTGAGAAGCAAAGTACAATCATTAATATCATTAACAAAATGGCATCGAGAATCATGCGTGATGAAATCTTTACCACAGTAAGCACATTTTTATTTTTTTCTGTTCTCTTAATGATTGTCTTTCTAGTTGGAAGAGCCACTATTGAAACAACAATACCAAATAAGAAAATAACAATCCACATCAAATCATATAAATTTGCAAATAGATATTTTACCCCAAAATCACCCCATTGTTTAGCACTATGAGTAAATGTTTTACATAAATATGCTCCAATAGCACAAACTGCAAAGATAATGATTGATGGATAAGTAATCATTTTTGCTTTCTTTAATTGACTAGTAATTGTAGCATTTTCTTTATAAACAACATCGATTGTACCATTTGTACAATTTACAAGTTGATATTCATCACCCATTTGTAATGAAGCGACCGGAACAAGAATGACTTTTGTATCAATTTTTACGATATTAGACCATTTTTCTTTCTCTTTTTGAAGTCTTTTATATGATTTTGTTTCTTCAAGAGCTGCTTGTACTCTTTTTTGAATTTCTTCTTGTGAGCAAAGATAATCAGTATCTAAATCATAATATTCACCATACTTAACTGGTGAATCCATAATTACTTCACTTTGAGCTGGTAATTTTGATATATCACAATTAGGATTGTTGGTACCGATTCTTAATACCGTCTCATCGCATTTTGATTCGTTAATATTTAAAGCAGTTTTATCAACTACATTTAAGATGTTTAAATTGTTAACACGATCGGATGCATCATTATCTTTTCCATAGAATACAGTGGAAAAACGGCAAAATTCTTGGTGATCAGTTGGTTCACTACCTTCATCAAATTCTTTCCATGAAAATTTAGCGACACATGTGCAACAATATAATGGAACATATTTTACATCTACATAAACTGATTGATATTCTAAACTTTGAATAAAATCAAGATATCCATCATCGACATCGACACCTTTTTTCTTAATTGTATCCACGATTTTAGTTAAGGCATCATGTTTTGAATATTTTGATTGCGCCATTTCAATAGCGCAGCAATTTCCAAGTTTTAATGTTAATTCATCTAATGTCATTTGACTTTCCCCCTTTAATTATTTTTTTAATTTTTCCACTTCATAAGTAGGTTCATCAATGATTTCTACTTTTGAAATAATAACTGGATTTAAAGGACGATCTGTAGCAGATGTTTTTACTTTGGCAATCGCATCAACTACATCCATTCCTTCAACAACTTTTCCAAATGCAGCATATTGACCATCTAAATGAGACGCATTTTTATGCATGATAAAGAATTGACTACCAGCAGAGTTTGGAAGGTAGCTTCTCGCCATGGAAATAACTCCTCGAGTATGTTTAAGTTTATTATCTACTCCGTTAGAAGCAAATTCTCCCTTAATAGCGTACCCTGGTCCACCAGTTCCATTTCCGATAGGACATCCACCTTGAATCATAAATCCATTTATAACACGATGAAATGTAAGTTTATTATAGAAACCTTTTCTACATAATTCAACAAAGTTACTAGCAGTATTCTTTGCTTCATCGTAATTCATCTCTAATTTGATTTGTCCATAATCTTTTATTGTTAAAATAACCATACTAAATCCCCTATTTTTTTATATTTTACCACATAAATCTTATATTTATATATTATTTTTTAAATATTGAACAACATTTTCCAAATTTTGATATATTTTTACTTTATTAATATATTCTTCTTTTGGCTCAACTAAATCTAAAACCATTATTACATCAAACCCACCTTTTAATGCAGCCTCTACACCAGTGTTTGAGTCTTCCACTACTAATGTTTCACTAGGAATTGCTCCACACTTTGAAGCGCCAAGTAAAAATATGTCAGGATCTGGTTTACCTTTTTTTACCATATCACCAGTAATTATGTAATCAAAATAAGAGAAAATATCTCCATACTTTTTGTACTCTAAAATATTTTCTTCATATGTCGACGTACATATAGCAGTTTTTATGTTATTTTTCCTACAAAACAAAGCAATTTCTTTAGCGAAGTACTTTAATTTTATCCCGTTCTTTTTCATATCAGAGACGATGTATTCCTTCCTTGCCTTTCTTAATTTTTCAAAAGGAAAATCATCACCATAAAGAGAGGTAAAATGATGATAAGAAGCGCTAGAAGACATACCTAAAGAGGCAATAACATCTTCTCTTTTAATGTCATAACCATATTTTTTACCTTCAATTTGTTTTGAACTAATCGTGAATTCTTCCGTATCAATAATAGTTCCATCTAAATCAAATAAAACACATTTAATCATCTTATATACCTAATATTTCTTCCACTTCTTTAAAACTAGAAACCACTTTTATTGGAGAAGCTTTTTGAAGTATCTCTTTATCTTGATGGCCATGAGTGATTAACAAAGTATCTCCTCCAATAGCATCAGCAACTTCTTTATCATGAGTAGTATCACCAACAAAAAGAATCTTTTTTTCTAGCTTATCTTTAAAATAATTCATACCCACTTCCACTTTTGAAGAAGCTTCAATAGTGCTTGTACCTAAAATTACATCAAATTTTTCAGTTAAAGAGAAATGATCTGTTTGTTCTTTTAAATTATCTATTTGTGAAGCTGATAATAACACAACTTTAATATTGTTTTTATGGCATTTTTCTAACAATTCATTGACTCCATTATAAAGTTTGCATTTTAAACTAGCTTTTTGATAGAGCAAAATAAACTCTTCAGAAATTGAAGAAAAACTATATTTATTCAAATCAAAACCAGCCTTAATATAATATTTTTTAATAGGAAATGTAAAAACATTTTTATATTCTTTTTTAGACAATGTTTTATATCCACGTTCTTGCAAAAGAATATTCAATATATTCAAACATAAGTCAACATCATCAATAATTGTGCCATTAAAATCTAAAACTAAATAATCATATTTCATAATTTATTTTATATAAAATTATAATTTTCATATAATTTTACTTCATTTTCCTTTCTTAAAAAAAAGGAGATAATCTCCTTATTTTTTATTATTTTTATTTGCTTTTCTTCTTTGTTCTCTATTCATATAAGGTTGTGGTTGGCCTTGTTTTTTATTCATTGCATTTTTAGAAACTTGTTTTTTTACAATCTCTTTTTCTTTACTAGTTACTAATGGAGCCAAATCATCAAACTTAAATAATACATACATAAGAATTATAATAAATAGAAGCATGACCACGACTACTACAAATAATCCAGCCGAAAATTTAGCAAGGTTTTGAACTGAAATAGAAATTCCTAAGCAGATTTGTAAAATAACTAAACAAAAAGACAAGATTGATAATAAAGAAGATACTAAATCACTTCTAAATAACATAAGAGCGGGTCCTACTTTTATTTTTCCAACTGTCACTAAAGTAAAGAAAATAGAAAATAATAAATTCACCCCTAATACTCCAAGTAAAACATAATTCATTATTCCAACAACTGATAGTAAAGTTGAAGAGGAGGACATAAGTATAGATGTATTTACATAACCCGAAACCATTTTTCCTTCAACAACAAAAAGAGGGATAAATAGTAAAAGTAATGTAATTAAACTCATCCAAACAGACAACATACAACACACAATTCTCTTCAATGTAGCATCATTCATTCTTAAAAATCTCCTTTATGTAATTTATAATAACACTTTTAAAAATGGCATTCAATTAATGTCATATTTTATTAACAGAAATCTTTACTATATGATAGAATTAATCATATAAAAAGGAGAAAATGAAAATGATAAAATTAAATTTAGATGATTTCAAAAAGATTGCAAGCGATATATTTTTATGTGATTCTCCAACCGGATATACACAAAATGTTATCTCTTTAATTGCTAAATATGTTTCATCTTTTGGCTATAATTATAAAATTAGTAATAAAGGCACTTTAGAAGTAGAAGTAGATGGATTAGATAATAGTAAAACATTAGCAACTTCTGCACATGTCGATACATTAGGTCTAATGGTAAGATCTATAAAAGGTAATGGTAATCTCGCTTTGACTAAATTAGGTGGTCCTCTTATTCCTTCACTTGAAGGTGAATATTGTAAGGTAATCACTCGTGACTCAAAGATTTATACCGGTACTATTCTTTCTTCTTCACCTGCAATTCATGTTTATCCAGAGCCGGGCAAGTAATAAGCGATAGCAGAATATCT
>JBJFEV010000169.1:0-4377 GCA_051891155.1 Bacilli bacterium | reverse complement strand
ATAATTATTAACCTGATTATTAAATGGTTTAAATGCTGTTACTAATACTTTCATATATCTCCTTATCTATAATTAATTCACATAAGTAGTATTTGTTATCATATAAATTAACTTCTTTTAAAAAGGTGAAGTTAAAATAACGATACAGTCTTATTGATGGCAAATTGGAAATAACAACACTTAAGTGAATAGCGGATGCTTTTCTCTTTTTGGCTTCTAAAATTATTTTTTTGTAGAATGATTTTGGAATTTCCTTTTCCTTGGTATTCTTTCTTTACTATCAATCTAGCTATTTCTAACACATTTTCTTTTTTCTCCCAACAATTAAATTTGTCTAATTCTAATGGAGAAACGATAGAAACAGCACCAATTATTTCATCTTTATCTTTTAATACGAATAAATCTTTTCTTTCAATATCATTATTAATATCAAAAATGGTTGGGTAGTTATCATTCCAAACACAAAATGGAGTCCGTTTCACTTCATTATACATTTGCAGTATTTCATCTTTATCTTCGTCATGTGCTATTACAAATTCCATTTTATTCACCTCTATTTAATTATAATTGATTTACACTGCCTACATAAAGAGGAAGACCATTACTATCTTCAATTATATAGATAAAAGGTTGATTTAATTTGACGTATAAAGTGTCTTGAATAATAGCGCTAGAAGTTGCTTTCCCTATTGATGCAAAAGAAACGGTTTTAGCTTCAGTGCCATCCTCATCAAAACTAATTGTATTTTTTTGCTTGACATATTTTAAATAAGCAGATTCATATTCTTGTAAAGAAGTAAATGCATAATTGAAACTTTTTCCATCTCTTTTAAAAGCTTTATCTAGGCCTAATGATTTTAGTGAAGATGAAAAGTCGATAAGAGTGTTGGCTTGAAAAGAAGGGACACTTAAATTGATAATAATAGAAGTTTGATCATTACCAAAATCATCAGTATATGTATATACATATGTTTCATCATCAATAAAGATATTTCTATCTTCAATAAGATCATGAATATTATCCTCTAAATTTTTAGGGAAAATATATTTAATGGAATAGTCGTTTTGATAATAATCTCTAATAGTATAGTAAGTTTTATAATCATATATTTTATTTGTATAATATTTATGGTTCATATATGTTACTAATGAAGTATGGTCATTTCCATAGAAATCATCTTTATATGAGTTTTCCTTTATGAATTTAGTGTACCAATTATTTTTATAGTATAAAGTGGAAAAGAGAAATAATATTGTTTCTTCATCGATGGCTAAATCATTTTTGTTGATAAAGTTTTTTTCATCGATTTTTTGGTCGATCCAAGAAAGCATTCTGCTTATATCGTCATCCTTTTGAAAATCTAAAGAAAATGCTTCTACATATTTAGAAGTTAATTGGTCTAATATAGAAGAATTAACAGTAGACTGATTAGATACAAACAAACCATTATACATTTGGGTAGTACCAGTAGAGGTACACCAATAATTATTTTTATACATATTTTTATAGTTGCTATTTCTTAATTCGGATTCCCCGAGAAGTCCATTAAATTGATCAAGAGTTTCTTTATCATTACTTAAGGAAGAACATAAATCTAGTAACGTATATAAACTTAAAGGAGAATAAACAACGTTAGAAGAAGAAAAATCAATCGTGGAATTTATTTTTTGTGAAAAGTTATTTAATGCATCAATATATTCTTGATCTACTGCATAATTCTTTTTTTCTTCAGAAATTTCTGGATATGTAACCGTATTTATTGATTTGAATGATTCGCTTTCAATCTTTTTAATTTCATTGATGGAATACGATGCTTTCATTACTTTAGCGGTACTTTTAACCTGTATCGCCGATAGAAGAGGAACAAGCATCAAGCAAATTGGAATAACTAAAAATAAGCTTATAGAAGGAACTAATACGTAGCGTAACTTAAATCTTTTCCTTTTATCATAAGTGAAGCGAGAATAATCAATTTGTTCGTTTATAGAGGAAAAATCTTTGCTTAAATTATCGTCAATAATCTTGTTAATTTTTTTCATAATATTCACCTTTTAATTTTTTTATAATACGTCGATAGGAAGATTTGACAGTATTAATGGAAGCATTTTTATCTTTTGCTATCTCTTTAAATGTTTCATTATAAATGATGTGATGAATCAAAATATAATATTCATCCTCATTACATTTACTTTGAAGAAAGGAAAATATGTCGTTGTCAATTTGTTCGTTATTTTCATAATATACATTATCGTTATACTCAGTTACATTGGTATTTCTTTTTCGCAAATAATCAGTTGTTTTGTTTTCCGCGATTTGACATAAATAATTTTTGATGGATATTATTTTGCTGTCACGAAAAAGGCTATTATAAAAAGAAACGAATGTATCATTAGTTAATTCTTCGATATCCATTTTATTATTAATTCTTTGCCGTATGCAAAAATAGATTAATTTATAGTATTTATTATATATTTCTTCAAAGACTTTTTGAATTTTTGCTTTCGTACCATAAACTAATGCTTCATTAAGTTTATCTTCTTCCTTCATATTTTTTTCCTTTCATAATTTATGACGAAAAAAATTATTATTTTGGTGCAGTGAATAATTATTTTTTTATTGAAGTGGCATTGTATTTATATGCATTTAAGACAGGTAATGCTTTATGAGAAAAATCAAAGAATGTTGTGGTTTCAACACAATTATCTCTCACTTTTCCATCGTCATATATAGCCCATCCTATTCCTTCTTGTCTTACAAGAACAGGATCCCAATATAAACTGCCCACACATCTTCCATCTTTCACTGATTTTATGGTGTTGAGAAGATTAATTACGTAATCTCTTTGCCCTTTTGGTGAGGATGGATATATTGTTTGATAAGCACCATTATTGGCTAGTTGGCCTGGTGTTCCCCAGTTGTAACCAGATTCCATAATAAGAATATCCTTATCGTAAATGTCAATCATCATTTCACACCACAATTTTAAATCATTTAAATCGAGCTTAGATTTTGAAGCGTATTCATTGTCACTTTGAGCCCAAAATGGATAAAAGGATGTTCCGATAACATCATAATTGACATTGTTATCTTTCAAAATATCAAAAAACCATCTTCCTCCTCCGTATTTATTAGACCAGTGTAAATCAGATGCATTGCAACCTAAATGGATGACAACTTTCGATTCATTGGATGCATCTTTTACCGCTTGATAGCCCTTATTAAGAAGATAGGAAAGAGAGGAAGGATGATCTACTGTTGAACCATATGGTAGAAGAATACCATCATCAATTTCATTTCCTAATGAAACATATTTTGGAGTTATTCCTGCTTCTTTAAGCCTGATCAAATATGAATATGTCCAATCGTATAATAAATCACCTAATTTAATGATTTTTTGATCAAAATCATCGATTTCATTAATTTCATTAATCCAAGTAGAAGGGATTGCATAGTTGCCCCAGTAAGAAGAGTACATAAAGGATAATTCTATATCCATATTTAAAGAAGAAGCCCGTTGAGCGAGTCTAAAAATGGAATCGGGATTTTTGTATTTTGCTGGTAAATAATTTCCCTCCTCATCTTTATATGAACCAGGATCGTTGTATAATTCTAAGCGAACGAAATTTAAACCATTATCACTTAAGATTTTTAAGCAGTCCTCTTCTTCATTATCATAATTATAGTATTTGGCTCCCATATCTTCTTCCCAATCAAGCCAAGATATGCATCCACCTTGAAGATTAGGATATTGTGTTTTTTGATTTTTCTCATAGAATAAATTAAATTCATCAAAATACGCTGTATTATTTCCTAAGAGACGAATTCCTATAGTTAATTGACCATCAGTGACATGGATTCCTCTTACTGTCGTGTTCATCCATTCATTGTCATGAATATAGCGAGGAACCATAGTTTTGTATTCAGTATTATCATTTGTGTTAGCATATACATAACAGTACTCTTCATCGCCTTTATGGTATGCTTGAACTTGCAAATAATAATAACCATTTGGTAAATCTTTAATTGTTTGATAGACTTGTGCTTCATCAGTGGAAGTTGAGGTTAGTTCTAAAGACGAATTACCATTGAATGTTATTTGATTAGATGATTTGATATTATTACCATACCAATAGTCTAATTTATTTTCAAAATCACCGTTTTCTATTTTTCCTGATGCGTACTTTTCTTCTTTATTACCGCTACAAGAGACTAATAATATAGAAAACAATGATAATGCAATTAATTTTTTCATCTTTGCTCCTCGCTTTTAGTAATAATATCATACAATACTTTTATCCTTCTTGCTAGAGTTAGAAGCTTGAAAAGTATGCGTAAATTTTTTCCAGGTTCGAACCACCTGAAAAGGATCGAACTTA
>JBJFEV010000168.1:0-19359 GCA_051891155.1 Bacilli bacterium | reverse complement strand
CTCGAACAAGATGATGATTATAAAAAATATCTATATCAATTTTTTTCAGAAGATACAGGCTTAATTAATATTGAGATTGATTTTTCAAAAGATATTATAAAAATCAAAGAAAAAAATGATATAGTTTATATGGATATGAAATTTGAAAAAGATGTCTTAAAAGATACTGAATATAACTTTTTAGAAGCTAATTCAATGTTAAAGTTTAAAACTCTATTAAAAGATTTTTCCATTACAAAAGAATTTGTAGAATTTGTTTACGATTTATATGATGCACGTGATGTGACTCATCCAATAACAAGAAACGTATTTCAAATTAGAGTAAAGAAGGAGAAGAAGATAGTATGTTAGATGTTGAATTAAAATTAAAGACCGCGATTCAACAAGCATTAAAAAATTTAGGCGCGGATGTTGAACTTGATAAGATAGTTATTGAAAGAAGTAAAGACAAGGCCCATGGTGATTATGCTACGACAGTCGCTATGCAAATGGCTAAGGTTCTTCATAAATCTCCACGTGATATCGCTTCTTCTATCGTTGAAAATTTATCTTCACCTATAGTTGATAAAATTGAAATTGCTGGACCTGGATTTATCAATTTTTTTATGAAAGCTGATTCTTTATCCCAAATTATTAAAGTAATTATTGATAAAGGTGATAAATATGGTGAGTCACAAACAGATTGTAAAGATAAAATAAATGTTGAATTTGTTTCCGCTAATCCTACTGGTGATCTTCATTTAGGTCATGCTAGAGGTGCCGCTATTGGAGATTGTATTTGTCGTCTTTACCAAAAAGCAGGATATAATGTTACCCGCGAATACTATGTAAATGATGCTGGTAATCAAATTAACAACTTGGCAAAATCTCTACGCGTTAGATATCATGAGGCATTAGGCGATTCTTCTTTAGAATTTCCAGAAGATGGATATCATTCAGAAGATTTAAAAAAACTTGCTCAAATTATGGTTGATGAAGTGGGAGATAAATATTTGAAGGATTCCGATGAATCATTTGAATATTTTAAAAGAAGAGGAACAGAGTTAGAACTTGATAAACTTATCGAAGATTTAAAAATGTTTAGAGTTCAATTCGATGTTTTCTCTAGTGAACTGGCTATTAGAAATGCTGGTAAAGTTGATAAGGTATTAGAAGATACTAAAAAATATCAATATACCGAAGAAGGTGCTTTATTTATTAGAACAACCGATTTCACTGATGATAAAGATAGAGTAATCATTAAATCAGATGGTGCATATACATACTTATTACCAGATATTGCTTATCACCAAGATAAATTACAAAGAGGATTTACTAAATTAGTGGATGTCCTTGGTGCCGATCACCATGGATATATAGAGAGAATGAAATCATCTCTACAAATGTTAGGTTATGGAAAAGATGTTCTTGATGTAGAATTAATTCAAATGGTACGTTTGCTTAAAAATGGTGTAGAATATAAAATGAGCAAAAGAACAGGCAATGCTGTTTCTATGAAAGAATTATGTGAGGAAGTTGGCGTGGATGCTGTTAGATACTTCTTTGTATCAAGAGCTTCTACTTCCCATTTAGATTTCGATTTAGATTTAGCCTCTAAAATGGAATCAACTAATCCAGTGTTCTATGCTCAATATGCGCATGCTCGTATCTGTGCTGTACTTGAAAAAGCAAGAGATATGGAACTTGATTATGAAGGAAAAGCTCTCAAGGAAGAAAAGGAAATTGCACTGCTGAAGATTTTAGCGGATTTCCCAAAAGAAGTTTCGCAAGCAGCAGAACAAAGAGCACCATATAAAATAACAAATTATATTCAAAAACTTGCAACTGCAATTCATGAATTCTATTCTGATTGTAGAGTAATAGATGAAACCAAGAAAGAAGAAACTGCTTCTCGATTGGCTTTATGCTTGGCAAGCAAAATAGTAATGAAGAACGCTTTAGAAACAATCGGTGTCAGCGCACCAGAAAAAATGTAAAGGAGAAAAACGATGAATAAATCAAATTTAGATGTAGCTTATGAAATTGTTAAAAATGTAGATTCAATTTCTTTTAAGGACTTATGGAATCAAGTCGCAGAGGCACAAAATTTTTCGGAAGAAGAAAAAGCAACCAAGGTTGGTAAATTCTATACTAATTTAATTCTTGATGGAAGATTTGTAAACTTAGGAGATAATGTTTGGGATTTAAGAGAAAGAAATACATTTGATAAAGTTCATATCGATATGTCAGAATGCTATTCTGAAGAGGAAGAAGATTTAGATCCAGAAGATTTAGCAGAGGAAAAAGAAGAGGAAGGTATTGTTGATGATTCATTAGATAATGAAGAATCAAAAGAATATCAAGAGGAAGAAATCTAATTCTAGTAAAACATTTACTATGAATTGTGATATAATAATAAAAAAGCATTTAGGAGGATTAAGAAATGCCATTAGTTAACGCAAAAGAAATGATTGAAAAAGCAAGAGAAGGCCATTATGCTGTTGGTGCATTTAACATCAATAACTTAGAATGGACAAAAGCAATCTTACAAACAGCAGAAGAATTGAAAGCTCCAGTTATGTTAGGTGTATCAGAAGGTGCAAATAAATATATGACTGGTTTTGAAGTAGTAGCTGCTATGGTAAAAGCTATGGTTGAATCAATGCACATTACAGTTCCAGTTGCATTACATTTAGACCATGGTTCATTTGAAGGAGCAAAAAGAGCATTAAAAGCAGGTTATACATCTGTTATGTTCGATGGCTCACACTACCCATTTGAAGAAAATGTTGAAAAAACAAAAGAAATCGTATCTATCGCTCATTTTATGGGTTGCACAGTTGAAGCAGAAGTTGGTTCAATTGGCGGCGAAGAAGATGGTGTTACAGGACGTGGTGAAGTAGCAGATCCACAAGAATGTAAAAAAATTGCTGATTTAGGCATTGACTTTTTAGCAGCGGGCATTGGTAATATCCATGGTAAATATCCAGCAAACTGGCAAGGACTTGATTTTGATGCTTTAGCCGCTATTAAGGCAGAATGTGGTAATATGCCATTAGTATTACATGGTGGAACAGGTATTCCAGAAGAAATGATTAAAAAAGCAATTTCTTTAGGTGTATGCAAAATCAATGTTAATACAGAATGTCAATTATACTTTGCAGAAGCAACAAGAAAATATATCGAAGCTGGTAAAGATTTAGAAAAGAAAGGCTTTGATCCAAGAAAACTTTTAGCTCCTGGAACAGAAGCAATTAAAGAAATCGTTAAAATTAAAATGGAAATGTTTGGCTGCGTTGGCAAAGCATTCTAAAAAGTAATAAAATAAAATAATAAGAGTCTCAATTTGAGACTCTTTTTCAAACAAAGGTGGGAAAAAGATGAATAAGATTTGGGAAAAAATAAAAGAATACGATGTGATTACAATATTTGGTCATGTTATTCCAGATGGTGATTGTTATGGCAGCCAAATGGGATTAAAAAGAGCTATTTTAGATAATTTTGAAGGGAAAAAAGTTTATGTTTTAGGTTCAGGATGGCCTAAGTTTTTCACTCTTATGGGAGAGATGGATGAAGTTGATGATGAAACTATAGCTTCTTCTTTAGCGATATGTTTAGATTGCGCTAATGTAGAAAGAATCGAAGATCAAAGATTTAGCAAAGCAAAGGAAATTATTAAAATTGATCATCATATTGAGCAAGGGGAATTTCCAGCATGCATCACCCATGTAGACAATGATAAAATTGCGACTTGTGAGATAATTGTGGAATTAATTGTTAATTCATCTTTAAAATTGACCAAAGAAGCTGCCCTTCCTTTATTTCTTGGACTAGTTACTGATTCAGGACGTTTCTTATATCAACCGATTGATCCTTTTGCTTATGTCGCTGCATCTAAGTTAGTAGAAACTGGTATTGATGTTTCTGCTATCTATGATATTCTTTATGAAGTCGATGAAAAAAGTATTCGTTTTAAAGGCTATATATTCTCTTCCTATAAAAAGACTGAGCATGGTGTAATTTATCTTCCTATACCAAAAGAAGTCATTCATAAATATGGAATTGATTTTAACGCCGCGGCATCGATGGTTAATTCTGTCGCTAATATTAAAGGATCTCCTATTTGGGTTTTCTTTTCTGAATCTGATGAAGGTACAGTTAGAGTTGAATTCCGTTCCAAGGGAGTCGCTGTTCAACCAATCGCGGCAAAATATGGAGGGGGAGGCCACCCTTATGCAGCAGGTTGTAAATTAGATAATTTAGAAGATCATAAGTATATAATTAAAGATTTGGATAATCTTTTAAAGTAGGTAGATAAAAATGTATCAAAAAGAATTAGTTGCTTGTTTACAAGCCGCAAAAATGGCTAGAACAAAGATTATGGAAGTGTACAATCGTCCTTTTGAAGTAGAAATTAAAAGTGATGATTCACCAGTTACAGAAGCGGATAAAGAAGCGGATAGAATTATTAAAGAATATCTTTCTAAAGAGTTCCCTTCATATGCCTTTTTAACGGAAGAATCTTGCGATGATTTATCGCGAAGAGAAAATGATTATCTTTTCATTGTTGATCCGGTTGATGGCACTAAAGATTTTGTAGCGAAAGACAATGAATTTACTACTAACATTGCACTTGCTTATCAAGGGGAAGTTGTACTTGGAGTAGTTTCAATCCCAGCGACAAAAGAAATTTATTATGCTGTGAAGGGACAAGGAGCATATTATCTTCAAGATGGGGAAAATCCGCATCTTATTCATGTAAATGATAAAGTAAATGATTTGACTATTTTAACTTCACGTTTTCATGTGACCGCAAAAGAAAATGAAATTATTGAACAAAATAAAGAAAAAATATCTAAGGTTAGAAGATGTGGCTCTTCTATTAAAGCCTGTTTAATTGCAAGAGGAGAAGGAGAAGTCTCTTTCCGTTTAGGAAGTGGAACTAAAGAATGGGATACAGCCGCTTCGCAAATAATTGTAGAAGAAGCAGGTGGAATATTTGCTAAACCTGATTTATCCAAAATTACCTACAATCGTCTCGATGTCTATAATAGAGAAGGATTTGTAGTATTAAATCGAAAAGAAAATATTTCTCTTATGAAATAAAGAAAGGTGATATTGCATATTATTGAATATGCGTATCTCCTTTTTATTTAGAACGGTATTTACAGTAATTATTTGTGGTGTAACTTCTTCTTATATGCTTTCCTTTTCTTCTAAAAGATTGCAAGAAGTTTATCTGACTTATGCAAAGAATAAATCGAAAGTATTATCTACAACATTAATTAATGAAGCGGTTAGTACTTCTC
This sequence comes from Bacilli bacterium, assembly GCA_051891155.1. Taxonomy (GTDB): domain Bacteria; phylum Bacillota_I; class Bacilli_A; order RFN20; family CAG-449; genus UBA3210. The sequence goes on along the minus strand of JBJFEV010000168.1, from coordinate 14,071 downwards.
TATGTGATTTAGGAACTATTATTATTAGTGAAGAAGAAGTGTCTTCTTATCAAATAGATACTGTCAATAAATTAATTGTGTCTATTTCAAATTATATTTTACAAAAATTAGATGATAATAATTATGCTTTCTTTGAAATACCTATGGCTCTAGTTTATTCTAATCCTCTTATCAGTCATTTTGGACCAACAATTCCAGGGAAGATGTGTCTTTTAGGAGATGTAATTGCCTCTTCTTACTATAGCATTGATCCTTTTGGCATCAACTCTTGTTTAATTACACTCTATGTAAAAGTAAAACTTAATATCGCCACTTATTTACCTCTTATTTATGAAAGCGAAGAGATAGAAGTAGATGTACCTCTCTCTATGAATATTATTGAGGGAAAAATACCTTCTACTATAATTGGGAGTTATTCTATATGAAGTCATTTATTTACGATCGTTATGGTTATGATGTTAACGTTGATGATGGTTCTTTTGTATACAAAGATTTTATTTTTAAAATTGAAAGAGTAGAAAAAAGTGAAGAAGAATTGCGGGTTATAAATGAGCTTTGTCATAAAATTACTCAAGAAACTTTTTCCAAGGTCTCTTCCATTTGTGTAAATCGTAATAATATGTTTCTAACTCCTTATGAGGATTACAACGTAGTTTTAATAAGTGTTGAGAAATTTATTGTCACTCTTAGCGATTTAATTTTTTTTCATCGAAAATATATAAATTTTCAGTTTCAAGAAGAACCAATAAGTCTAAATGATATAAAAACTAGATGGATTAATAAGACCACATATATAAGAGAAAAAATATTACATTCTTTTTCTATGTCTTCTCCATATTATGATATTTTAAGAAAAGTAACGTTCTATATGTTGGGGTATGCGGATAATGCAATTCAATATTTAGAAGACTTAATTATCGATAAAGGAGAGAAAATAACGTATTTAACTATCGCACATAAAAGATTAAGAAGATTAACTTCCTATGATTTATGTAATCCTTTAAATTTAGTTTATGATTCACCTACTCGTGATTTAGCGGAATTATACAAATTTCATTCCTTAAGTAAAGAGGAACTTATTGATTCCTTAAAGTATTATTCTTTTTCTTCTAAAGATATTGCATTTCTTTTGGCAAGACTTCTTTATCCAACATATCTTTTTGATTTGTTAGAAAGCTCATATGAAGAAAAAAAAGATATTCATCGTCATATTGAACTTATATATAAAAATCTACCTCTTCAAAGGAACTCTCTTCTTTATATATATAAAGAATTAAAACAAAAATATATGATAAGGCCTATTTATTTTTTAGAAAATAAATATTAATTCTTTCATTTTTTATTATTATATTGTTAATATAATAAAAAAGGCATTAATTTAGGGAGTAAAGAATATGAAGTATGTTTTTGTTATTAATCCTTCTGCAGGTAACGGATTAAAAAATAAAGAATTAGAAGAATTATTAAAAAAATATGATAATAAAATTGATTATATAATTCATAAGACAACCATGGAAAAAGAAGCAACATCATTTGTTTCTTCATACTTAAAAGAACATAATGAAGAGACGGTTATTGTTGCTTGTGGAGGGGATGGATCACTTAATGAAGTAGTTAATGGTATCTATGGGTATAAAAATGCTCTTTTAGCAATTTATCCATCAGGTTCAGGCAATGATTTTATTAAGTACTTTGGATCTAAAGATAATTTCTTAAATTTAGATAAATTGTTTTCCGCGAAGGTCAAAGAAGTAGATTGTTTAGTGGTTAACAATAAGAAAGAGAATAAGTATTGCATTAACGTATGTCATTTTGGATTTGATTCTTACGTTGCAGAAACGGCGAATGAAGTTAAGAAAAAAGGTGGCAAGAATCCTTATGGAAAAGGCGTTAGGAAAGCTTTATTTTTTGGAAGAAAAAATCAAATTACGGTTAAAGCGGATAATAAAGTACTTAACCCTAAAGGAAAGATGTTGCTTTGTACATTAGCAAATGGAAAATATGTAGGAGGAAAATATCAATGTGCTCCTCTTTCTGAAATAGATGATGGTCTTATTGAAGTAGGATTTGTTCATCCATGTTCTATTATCACTATTGCTAAATTGATGAGCAAATATGAAAAAGGTGAACATATTGGAAATCCGAAGTTTAAAAAGATTTTGAAATATCTAGAAGCTAAGGAAGTGGAAATATATTCACCTAACGAGTTCGCTATTTCTATCGATGGAGAAATTATTAGAAATGATTATTTTAAAATAAATATTGAACATAAGGCAATAAAACTATTAGTTCCTCAGGAGTAAGTTGTTTATGATAAATTTAATTGTTGCGATATTAAGTTTGATCAGTACTTCTCTCTTATATGTTTTTAAGGTTCTTTCTTTTACTTCTGTCTTCTCTTATTTACTTCCTATAGCTCTATTTTGTGGATTTTTTATTGGATGGGAAATTGTTTATATTGCCTATTTATTTATTACTAGTTTATTTATTAATCCCCATAAAGAATATGAAAAAATTGATAGATATCATAAGTTTACCTTAGATTCTACTTTAAAGTGGATATTAGCTTGGGGAAGAGCAAAGGTTATTATTTCTTCAAAAGAAAAATTCCCAAAGGAGAATTGCTTGATCGTGTCCAATCATCGGTCAAATTTTGATCCAATTTGTATAGGAGCAAATTTTACTTCTCCGCATATTTGTTTTATTTCTAAATTTTCGAATTTAAATATTCCTATTGCTGGTAATTATATTCATCGAAATCTTTATATGGGTATCGATCGCGATAATCCGCGAAATGCTGTTAAAACTATCAATAGAGCGGTCAAACTAATGGAAGAAAAAGGATATAGTATTGGTGTATATCCAGAAGGAACAAGAAATAAAGACAATAAAGGATTGTTAGAATTTAAACCTGGCTGTTTCAAGATAGCATTAAAAAGTCATAAGCCAATCGTTGTTTTTACTTGTGTTAACGCTATAAATGTTCATAAAAATGCCCCTTTTAAAAAGACGATCATTAATTTAGATTTAATCAAAGTTATTGAATATGAAGAATATAAAGATATGCAAGCTAGTGAAATATCTGATTATGTAAGATCCTTGATGGAAGATAATTTGGCTAAATATGATGAAAAATAGATTACTTTATTCATTACTAAAGTAGTCTTTTTATTTTGATTAGTCTATAATTAGAAAAAAGGAGGATAGACGATGAATAATTTAAGCAGCGATCTATTAGATTTTATTAAAAGATCTCCTTCTGCGTTTCATACCGTAGAGGAAATTAAAAAAATTCTTATTAAAGAGAATTTTATCCCTTTAAATGAAGGGAAACCTTTTTCATTAATTAAAGGTAACAAATATTTTGTAACAAGAAATCAATCTTCGATAATTGCTTTTAAAGTAGGGAGTCGCTTAGAAGACTATTCATTTTCTATATGTGCTTCGCATTCTGATTGCCCTTCTTTTAAAGTAAAACCTAAATCTGAATTAGAAGGAAAAGGCTATACCAAAATTGATGTTGAACCTTATGGAGGAATGATTGCTTCTTCTTGGTTTGATCGTCCTCTTTCTTTAGCTGGACGCGTCATAATCAATCAAGAAAATGGTATCGAAACAAAATTAATCAATTTTACTCGAAATTTATTAAGCATTCCTAATGTAGCTATTCATATGAATCGAGAAGTAAATTCAGGTTACAAATATAATTTTGCTATTGATATGATGCCTACTCTTAGTCAAGAAAATATCACATTAAAAAGTATAATTGCTAAAGAACTCAATGTTGATGAAGAGGCTATTATAAGCTATGACTTATTCTTGTATAATCGTAGCGAAGGATATGCTTGGGGAAATGATGAAGAATTTATTTCTTCTCCAAAACTTGATGATCTTCAATCTGCTTATACTTCTTTACTTGGATTTTTAGAAGGGGAAAACGAAGATAATATTAATGTTTATGCTTGTTTTGATAATGAAGAGGTAGGCTCTACTACTCGTCAAGGAGCGGATTCTTCTTTCTTAGAAGATACATTAAAAAGAATATCCTTATCTTTAGGCTATAAGGAGGAAGAACATATAGCTTCTTTAAATCGCTCCTTTGCTGTCTCCGCGGATAACGCCCATGCGATCCATCCAAATCATCCGGAATTATGTGATCCATTAAATCAAGTGGAAATGAATAAAGGTATTGTAATTAAAAATAATGCCGCGCAATCATATACGACCGATTCTTATAGCGCTGCGATATTTATGAAAATATGCGCTAAAGCGGATGTTCCAGTTCAATTTTTTAATAATCGTTCCGATTTAAGAGGAGGAGGAACACTTGGTAACATATCTTGCTCCCATGCTTCTATTGCAACCATCGATATTGGTCTTCCTCAACTAGCGATGCATTCTTGTATGGAAACTGCGGGTACTAAAGATAATGAGTATATGGTGAAGGCTATCAAAGAATTTTATAGCACTAAGATCAAACAAGATACACTTGGTAAAGTGGAAATGTAAGAGGTAAATTATGAAGGCTTTTAGATGTGAAAAATGCGGTAAAGTTTTTTCCTTAGAAGAAAAATCCTTGTGTCCACATTGCAAAAATAATGATTTAGATTCAATTAATGAATTAAGTGAAGAAGAAGCATCTATTCTTCTTGCATCCCAAAAGAAAAGAAAAGATGAGAATTTATTTCATATTATTTTATTTTCATCTTTATTATTGATTATTATAGTTTTAACAATACTTTCATTAGTATTAAGATAGGAGAAAAAAATGAAAAAAACAGTGTTAAGAAAATATGCCGAATTAATTGTTAAGATGGGCTTAAATGTTAAGAAAGGACAAGAAGTAAGAGTATATGCGTCCACTAATCAAGTTCAATTAGTTCGCGAAGTTACAAAATGGGCATATAAAGTAGGTGCCAAAAAAGTTGTTAATGAATGGTATGATGATGAGTTAAGCAAAATTCATTATAAGTATCAATCTGAAGAAACACTTGCAAAAGTTGAAAAATGGGAACTAGAAAGACTTGAACATCGTTGCGAAGTTTTACCTTGCCGTTTGTTTATAGAAGACTCTGATCCAGATGCATTAAAAGGAGTTAATCAAGAAAAAATTGCTAAAGCAAGAATGAAATCATATCCTTTAATGAAACCTTATTTAGATAGAGTAGAAAATAAGGAACAATGGTGTATTGTTGGTGCTGCTTCTAAAGAATGGGCAAAAAAAGTTTTCCCAAATGATAAAGCTAATGTCGCAGTTGAAAAACTTTGGAACGCAATTCTAGCTACTTCTAGAATGACTTTAGATCCTATTCAAGAATGGAAGAATCATAACTTAGATTTAAGAAAGAGATGCGATTATCTTAACTCTTTACATTTAAAGAAGCTTCATTATACAGCTTCTAATGGAACTGATTTAACAGTAGGATTAATGTCTGAAGGTATTTTCTGTGGAGGAAGCGAATTCGCTTTAGGTTCTAATATCGAATTCAATCCAAATATTCCTTCTGAGGAAGTATTTACTTCACCAAAGAAAGGCGAAGCAGAAGGTGTTGTATATTCTTCAAAACCTTTATCATATCAAGGTGAATTAATCGAAGATTTCTCAGTTCGTTTTGAAAAAGGTAAAGCAGTTGAAGTACATGCTAGAAAAGGTGAAGAATTATTAAAACAAATGATTGCTATGGATGAAACTGCTTCCTATTTAGGAGAATGTGCCTTAATTCCATTTGATTCACCTATTAATAATACTGGCATTTTGTTCTTCAATACTTTATATGATGAAAATGCATCTTGTCACCTTGCTCTTGGCATGGGATTTACTAATTGTATTAGAGATTATGAAAAATATGAAAAGAAAGAACTTGAAGACATGGGTGTCAATGATTCCATGATTCACGTTGATTTCATGATTGGTACTAGCGACATGAAGATTGTTGGTACAACATATGATGATAAAGAAGTAACCATTTTTGAAAATGGTAACTGGGCATTTTAGTAAAAAAGTTAATTATCATAATATATATAAAAAAAACTTCTATATAGACTTGGTTGATTCTATATAGAAGTTTTGTTTTATTCTATTTTATTTTAAGGTCAAGAATACTTTGTATGCTTTATAAGCTTCGTATACATCAGCTTTAGAAACAATTTCCATAGGAGCGTGCATATTTAATACGGCAACGCCAGCATCAATTACGTTCATATTGTAGTTTCCAAGAATATAAGCGATTGTGCCTCCTCCACCTTGGTCAACTTTGCCAAGTTCGGAAGTTTGGAAATTAACCTCATTTTCATCCATAATGCTTCTTATTTGAGCAAAGTATTCAGGCATTGCATCATTGCAACCTGATTTTCCTCTAGAACCAGTATATTTGTTAAAACAAATACCTTTTCCTAGATATGCTGAGTTCTTAGCTTCGTTGACACCAGGGAATAATGGGTCAAAGCCTGCGGAAACGTCACTTGATAACATCTTAGTATTTTCTAGAGCACATCTTACTTTGAATTCAGAATATTCTCCTTCTAACATTACTAATTTAGCGATGACATTTTCAAACCATTTTGATTGCGCTCCAGTAGCGCCTACTGAACCAATTTCTTCTTTGTCAACAAGTACAGCACAAGAAGTATATTCATTTACTGGTGAGTCAATAACAGCGCGTAAAGAAGTATAAGCACATACTCTATCATCGTGACCATATCCGGCGATCATAGAACGATCTAAACCATAATCTTTTGCTTCTCCGGCTGGAACTACTTCAATTTCGGCAGATAAGAAATCTTCTTCTTCAATATCATATTTTTCTTTTAAAAGATTAAGTATAGTTGTTTTAACAGAAGATTTTTCTTTCTCTTTGGTAGGAATAGATCCTACCATTACGTCTAAGTCTTCACCTTCAATCACTCTAGCAGCACTCTTTTGCATTTGATCACCTGATAAATGAATTAATAAATCGGAAATGCCAACAACTGGATCACCTTCGTTATCACCGATTGATACTTTAACTTGAGTACCATCTTTTTTACAGACAACACCATATAAAGCAAGAGGAATAGTAACCCATTGATATTTTTTAATACCTCCATAATAATGAGTGTCTAATAAAGCAAAATCAAATTTTTCATATAATGGATTTTGTTTTAAGTCAAGACGAGGAGAATCGATATGAGCTCCTAATACTCTTAAACCTTCCTCTATTGGTTTTGTACCAATAACGAAAGAAGCAAAATTCTTTCCCTTATTAGTGACATATACTTTATCACCAGTCTTTAAGGATTCAAACGTATCAATATTTCTAAATCCTGCTTTTTCTGCTTCGACGATTGCTTCTTCAACACAGCATCTTTCTGTTTTCCCTTTAGTAATAAATTTTTTATAATCTTCACAGAAAGAAACTAAATCTTGTTTGTCTTCGCTATATTTATTCCAAGCGTTTTTTGCGTACATAACTTTACCTCCAAAAAATAATTTTTACTTTTAAATAATAACATATTTGTATATATTTTTACTTATTTTTTAAAGATATTTTTAATAGAATTAAAGATATTGATAAAAAAGTTTTTAATTGATTCAAAAATCTTTTCAAAGAAATTTTTTTCTGATGAGGAAGAGGAAGTTTCTTCCTTTTTAGCATTGATATTTATTTCGATGGTAATAATAAAGATATCTTCCACAACATTGATTAATTCACAATCGATATAATATGTTCCATCTTGCAAAGAAGATGATGAATATGTATCTCTAATAGGTAAGATTTGTAAATACTCATCAAAATTATAGATACCTTTTTGGGTGATATAATCACATATTTGATATATGTTCATCAAAGGCATAGAAGTTAAATCTATTTGTATTGTATCTAAACTGGTATATTCATCTTCAGGATAAGATAAAGATGTGACAGGAATTATTTCTTTTGAGGAACGATCTTGCTTTACGATGACATTGATTTCTAGAGTGAATTGAGTGGTATTAGCATCTTCTAATAGTAATTCAACACGGTATAAACCTACCTTATTGTTGCTAGATGAGTAAAAGTCTTTAACTACAGTAATATTTTCAAATTGATAGAAATCAAATAATCCTTGTCTTTGAATTTCATCGTATAATTCGTTTAGTTCTAAGAGGCGATAATTAAATATTTCAACATAAATTTTAGGTAGAGTAATATTAGATGTTACTTGTTCACTTGAAGATGAAGATATTGATGAATAAGATGATGAGGAAGAAGAGGATGAAGTAGCGGAAGAACTACTGTCATAAGTTCGATTTTGTCTAACTATCACTTGTATTCTCATTTCAAAAGTATCTTCAACCACATTAACCATATGGACATCAACATAATATACTCCCACCTTTTTATTACAAGTAGAGTAAGTATCATAATAAGCAATTACTTCTAAATACTCAGAAAAGTTAAATATTCCTTGTTGTTCGATAATATCGTACAGTTCAAAAAGAGGGATGATTCTATCGTTATATACTTCGATAGTAATCGTATTTAATTTTGTGTATTCTATTTCTTCGCTGTTTGAAGAAATAGAAGAATTTTCACAAGAAGAATAACATGAAGTTAATTGAGAAGATGATGAAGAGGAACTAGAATATAGTGAAGAAGATGTTGAAGAAGATAAAATATCGCTTGATATAGAGGAAGTAGATTCATTTTGATTTTGAATAACAATGACATTTATTTTCAAAGAAAAATCATCTTCAACTACGTTGACTAAAGATAATTCAATTTCGTAGTTTCCACTTTGATTTAGCGAAGAAGAATAAGTATCTTTATGAACTTTTAAAGAAATATACTCGTCAAAATCAAAAATGGCTTTTTCTTGAATTAAACTAAATAGTTCTTTTAAAGATAGAAGTTTTTCGTTTTCAAGTGTAATACTGATAGGATTTAAAGGAGTATAGTCAATATTTTCATCATATGGAACGACTTCATATTTTTTATCATCTTCATCTTGAGTCACGATGATAGTAAACGTAATTTTATAGTAAGAATCATTATTATCAAGTAGCTCAAGAGTTAAATAGAAAACACCTACAGTATTGGAAGAAAAATAGGTATCATAAGTAGCGATATATTCTTTATATTCTTCGACGTTGAAAATATCATTATCTTTCATGTAAAGATATAGTTCATCTTCTTGAAAATGGGAGGCGACAGTAAGATATATATATTTATTTGGTAACACTTGATACTCACTTTCATCGCGTCCAAATCCTAATCTTTTAATGGTATGAATATTATTATCATTCAACAATTGTTTAATCGTGGGCGCTACACCATGTAAAGACAAAAAAGTAAAAGATAATATGAGAGCTAATTTGATTATTTTCATAGATAACCTCCAAAATAATTTCATTATTTATCTTTCTTAAATTTTAAGAAATTACTAAAAAATAATTCGATATTATAAAAAAGAGGCTATTATTATGAAAATTTGATGAAATGATTTCTACTTTATATTTTTTTATTATATAATAAAAAGCGCAAAGAAATTAAAACTAGGAGGTAATTATTATGGAAGAATTTAAAACAGTTCGTGAATTATTCGAAACATTTAACTATGGTGATCGAATTAATTTAGATTCAATTGAAGAAATTGAATTAGAAGGATGGGTAAAGACTAATCGTAATAATGGATCAGTCGGTTTTATTGAATTAAATGATGGTACATATTTTAAGAATATCCAATTAGTATATGATAAGAATGTTTTAGGGGAAGAAGAATTTGATAAAGTATCTCATTATTTAACAGGTTCAGCTTTAGATGTTAAAGGAAAATTTATCTTAACTCCTGAATCTAAACAACCTTTTGAGGTACAAGTGACGGCGATTGAATTAGAGGGAGACGTTGATGAGTCTTATCCTTTACAAAAGAAAAGACATTCGTTTGAATATTTAAGAGAAATTCAACACTTAAGACCAAGAACAAACACTTTTAATGCAGTATTTAGATTAAGAAGTGTTCTTTCTATGGCGATACATGAATTTTTCCAAAATCAAGGATTTGTTTATGTTCATACACCAGTTTTAACTGGCATTACTTGTGAAGGTGATGATATGTTCCATGTTATTACAAAAGACAAAGATGATGCTTATTTTGGAAGAAAGACTCTTCTTTCAGGCTCTGGACAAATCCATGTAGAATCATTCTGTTTAGCATTTAGAGATGTTTATACATTTGGCCCTACATTCCGTTCGGAAAAATCAAACACAAGAACTCATGCATCTGAATTCTGGATGATTGAACCTGAAATTGCTTTTGCTGACTTAGATGATGATATGTCATTAATTGAAGATTGTGTCACATATTGCATTAAATATGTTCTTGAAAATTGTGAAGAAGAGATGAATTTCTTCAATAATTTTGTTGATAAAACTTTACTTGACAGATTAAATCATGTTTTGAATACACCATTTAAGAAAATGGAATATACTGAAGCAATTGAGATTCTTAAAAAAGCAGTTGCCGATGGTCATCACTTCGATGTGAATAAGATTGAATGGGGTATGGATTTACAATCAGAACATGAACGTTATTTAACCGAAGAAGTGGTAAAAGGTCCATTATTCCTTATTAATTATCCAAAAGAAATTAAATCTTTCTATATGAGAGAAAACGATGATGGCAAGACAGTTGCTGCTTGTGATCTATTAGTTCCAGCTGTCGGTGAACTTGTTGGTGGATCGCAAAGAGAAGAAAGATATGATGTATTAAAAGAAAAAATGGAAAAAGCAAACATGGATATGGATGCTTATGGATGGTATTTAGATTTGAGAAGATATGGTGGCTGTAAACACGCTGGATTTGGTATCGGATTCGATCGTCTTGTGATGTATCTAAGCGGTATTACTAATATTCGTGATGTGCAACCATATACAAGAACTTACAAAAATATGTTATACTAATAATATAAATAAATTTAAGAAGGGAATAGAACGTTATGGCAGATCCAATTGTTGAAAAATTACAAGAAGATAAATTGGTTATCAAAGCGACACAAAGAAAAAGAATCAGAGCGGTTCTTATCGTAATCAATGCTTTACTCTTATCATATTTTACATTCTTGTTAGTCACTTCGATTGTTGATTTTGTCAAAACTAATGTCAATGATGGAAGCGATGATATTATATGTGTAAATGGTAAATCCCAAAAAACATCGAAGAATATTTATGATCGTTATATTGATAGTTATACCGAAATTAATGATTATGCTCTTTATGGAAACTATTTGTATCTATCATCTACCCATATTACTCCAACAAATAATTATTATGAAGATCAAATATATTTAGTAAAATTAGAAACCAATTCTAATATTGTATATAGAAATCCAGAATACATACAACTTGGTTCTTCTTTAGAACAAGGAATAGATTTATTTAGCATCACTGAAACAGGAGATTATTTTATTGCTAAATTCGAGGAAAAAGATGCAATTTCTTCTCGCGGTTATAAATATAATGCTTATCACTATAATGGTGAAAAACTATTTAGTGAGACGATATATACTTTACCTAATGAAAAAGGTATAAGAAGACAAATAACGGTACAAGGAAAAGCCTCTTCTCCAGCGATTGTAATATCAGTAAAAGAAACAACTTCTTTTCCTTCTTCTTATTATGATGTTGTTATAATTGGTGAAGAAAGTAAGATGACAGAGTTATCAGATACAAATTATAGGATAAAGTATTGTACTTCTTCTTCCCCTTTAGTAGAGGCTTATTTAGTTAATTCAACATATTGTCTTAACATTACTTCTAATGAAGATGAATCAATTATTTCTTCTTCCTTTATCAATTTAGAAGGTACAGAAAATTGTGATAAAATAAGCGGAGGAGCATACGATACTTTTGATAAAGATAATTATATTAGGGAATTAGGTGGTTATATCTTTAATGCAGGTTATGGAGCAAAATATGAAGATAAACAAATCACTAATGCATCTGTAGAAATTATGAATCATAAAACAGATTCTCATGCTGGTAAGATTACTCTTTCTCTTGGCAGCAAAGTTAGTTTTGATAAGATTAAAACAATTTTAGATTTTTAAAAACAATATAAAAAAGTTGATTCGAATGAATCAACTCTTTTTTTATTCTTGTTCTTGAGCAATATCAGCTTCATCAAATTTTTTGTATAAATCTTCTGGCACTAATTTTTGTTTTTCTTCACCACTTACATCATAGAGGATATGACCTCCATGTAGCATGATTAAGCGATTACCATACTTTATCGCGTCTTTCATATTATGAGTAATCATAATCGTGGTTAATTTTTGCTCTTTAACAACTTTTTCAGTTAAATTTAATACTATGCGTGAAGTTTTAGGGTCTAATGCAGCGGTATGTTCATCAAGTAAAAGAATTTTTGGTCGTTGTAAAGTAGCCATCAATAGAGTTACGGCTTGACGTTGACCTCCAGAAAGAAGACCAACTTTTTGGTCTAAACGTGTTTCTAGGCCAAGTCCTAAGTCTTTTATTAAATCGATGAACATTGTCTTATGTTCTTTTTTAAATCCCCATTTGAAGATGCTTCTTTTTTTGCCCCTTCTTAATGCTAATTCCATATTTTCCAAAACGGACATTTGAGGAGCGGTTCCAAGATTTGGATCTTGGAAAACACGACCTAAATATTTAGCTCTTTTATATTCAGATAATTTGTCGACGCATTCTCCATCAATTAATATATGACCTTTATCAGGAGGAAAGACACCGCAAATTAGATTCATTAAAGTTGATTTACCGGAACCATTACCACCTATAATGGTGACAAATTCTCCTTCTTTAATGTGTAAAGAGATATTATCAAGAGCAATTCGAGTATCTTCTTCATTACCTGTGATATTAAATGTTTTGGTAATAGATTCAATCTTAAGCATTTATATCTCCTCCTTTATTAACAATTTTCTTTTTGATAAGAGAAAATAACGATTTAATTAAAGGAATACATAAAGCGATAGTTATTAAGATAGCATATAGAAGATTCTTTAATTGTGTTGGGAAACCTAATGCGATAGCCACATTAATAATCACAAAGTAAACAATAGCTCCTAAAGAAACAGAGATAATCCAGTTTTTGAAGGAACGTTTTCCAAAGATAGATTCTCCTATTAATATGGAAGCAAGACCGATCACTAAAAATCCGGAAGCAGTTTTAACATCCATAGATCTTGAATCTTGGGCAAATAAAGCACCAGCAAGACCGATTAAGGCGTTTGATAATGAGACGCACACAATCGTGGCTAATTTTGAGTTAACGCCTTGTGAACGAGCCATTTGTTCGTTCATACCAGTAGCTCTTATTGCCATACCATATTCAGTGCCAAAGAAGAAATATACTAATGCATTAAATAAAACCACTACAACAAGCATAACAATACTTTCTATTACTTGATTTGGGATGACTCCACCGTAGAATATCGAATAGATGGTATTATCTTTATTTCCTAATGTTACTAAATTTGTAAAAGGGCTTTTTGAACTTGTAAATCCCATAATTAATAAAGCTATTGATGCTGTTGCTGTCATAGTAATAATACCGGAAAGCAGTTTGGGAATATTTAAACAAGTATTTAGTAAACCGGTTATGACTCCACATATAGCACCCGCTAAAAAGGCGATAATAGTTGATGTAAAAGGATCAACCCCTTTTACAATTAATGTAAGACAAATTGCTCCGCCCATTAAGAAACTTCCTTCGGCAGTTAAATCAGCAAAATCTAATAATCTATAAGTTAAGAATATGCCAAGGGCGAGAAGACAACATGGTAAACCTGATGTAAGAATATTTAAAATTAAATCAAATATGTAATCCATACGATCTCCTATTTAGCTTCTACATCAGTAAATTTTGCTAAAACGGATTCAGAAAGAACAATTCCCGCATCTTTTAGGTTTGCGGTGCACATAACATAATTACATTCTTCTTTGCTCATCTTTGTTATTGGAAGTTCGTTTGGTTTCTTTTCACCTTTCATAACTTTCGCAGCCATTTCACCAGCTTTTTTACCTAAGTCAAAATATGAGACAGAAAGAGTAACGTGTCCACCTTCACT
>JBJFEV010000167.1:0-4406 GCA_051891155.1 Bacilli bacterium | reverse complement strand
AATAGAATGGATCGGTGCTTTTATTGGTATATTATTAAACGCTATTGACTTATCCTCAAAAAAAGTACAAGCCATATCAATGGCGATGTATATAATTATGGGTTGGGCTATTGTTTTAGTTCCAGGTGCAGTTAAATGCCTCACCCTAAATGAATTCATCTTTATTTTATCTGGTGGCATTGCTTATACAGTAGGTTCAGTATTATATGGAATTGGACATAAGAAAAAATGGTTCCATCCTATATTTCATATTTTCGTGGATCTTGGAACCATCATCCAATTTATTGGTGTTTTATTAATAATAATTAGATAAAAAAATACATGAGCAATTCATGTATTTTTTTTACCCATTGATTATTTTAATTTTAGAGCCTTGCAGTGTTTTACTTACCACTACTTGGGCATCGATCATATCTTTTAGTTGTTCAACATGAGAAATAATACCAATCGTTTTATTTTCACCTTGTAATTCAATCAATGCTTTAATAGCTTGTTCTAAAGATAATTGATCAAGTGTTCCAAATCCTTCATCAATAAATAAAGAAGCAATATCAATAGCGCCTTGACGAGATTCGATAATATCCGCTAGTCCTAAAGATAACGATAAAGCAGCTTTAAAACGCTCTCCACCTGATAAAGTAGATATCTCTCTTACTTTACCAGAAGAATAGTCAAACACATCTAATTCTAAACCACTACTTGACCTTAAATCTTTGCTTTCCACCCTTCTTCGTAATTCATATAAAGAAGATGATATTTGTTTAAAACGGATATTAGCATGTTCAATAATTTCATCAAAGAATCCACCAAGAACATAAGTTTCAAAATTAACTTTATCCCCAATTTCACCATTGATAACTTGTGTTATTTTATTACAAATAGCGTATTCATGTTCAATATTATTAAATTCTTGATATTTATTATCTAATTGAGGAATGCTATAGGAATAATTATCACTTATTTTATTAATTTCTTGGATTTCTTTAGTTAGTTGATTAATATTATTTTCCTTTTCTATGCTAGATTCCTCCAATGAAGATGTATCTAATATTTCCTTGCCTTCTCCCTTTACCTTTAAATTTAAATATGTTTGGTGTAAACGTGCTAACTTTCCTTCGTATTCCTCTACTTCTTTCTTAGCTACATCATAGGTATACTCTTTTTTATTAAAATGCTCATATGTTTCTTTAGTGAATACCTTTGATTCATTTAAAGCATCGTTAAATTGATTTAAAAAGTCTGTGCATTCAATTTGTTTATTTTTTCTATCTAAAACATATTTATCGATGTTTTTTTCTAGATTTTCTTTTTCATCGGTTAAATGAATTTCTCTTTCAATAAAATTATCGTATTCTAATTGAATATTTTTAATTTTATTATCTAAAGAAGAGATATTTTGTTTTATATTTTCAATATATTCTTCTAAATGATTCTCCTCTACTCTTTGTTTTCTTTGACTAATAAGTTGATTTATTTGACCTTTAGAAGAAGCAAGCTTATTGCTGATATCGTTCTTTTGATTAGAAATATACTCTAATTCTTTCTTAAAGCGATTATATTCCTCTTCGGAAACATAATGTTCATCTTCTTTAGCTTTAGAAGGATGAAAAGTAGAGCCACATACCGGACAAGGCATTCCTTCTATTAGGTTTTTAGCTAAAGATACTGAAATAGATGAAAAATATGCTTTTTCTATATTACGAAATTCTTTTTCTTTATCAATATAATCTTGATTGATTTTATCATAATTACTTAAATCTTTTTGATAAGGGCCTTCTAATTCATTAATTTTTCTATCGTCTTCTTCAACTTGTTTTAATAGATTCAATATCTCTTCAAATTTATTTTTGGAACTATAGTTTTCATATATTTTTTCCTTAGAACTATTTAATTTTTCAATATTTTCTAAACAGATAGATAATTTATTCTTTTCTTTTTCTAGATTTTTTTCTGAAGATAATAAATCTTTACTTTTTTGTTTATATAATTCTTCTTTTGAAGAAATAACTTGAAACGCTAAAAGATCATTTAACCATTTTTTCTTTTTGTTAATATTTTCTTTCTTTTTTAATTCTTCTTCATAGATAAATTGAGCTTTATTTATATTTTTAATTAATTCATTATCTTCCTTAATTTTTCTTATGCTTTCTTTAATGCTATCTTGTTCTTTTTGTAAAGATTCTTTCCTCTGCTCTTTTTCTTTTTTTTCTTCAGTTAAAGAAGATATATATTTTCCCACTTCTTCTTTAAATGATGGATAATGAATTATATCAGAAGTTATAAGATAATAACTTTCAAATCTATCTACGTCCTTTAAAGAATTAATAAGTCCATTAAAATAAGAGATGATAGAAGTTCTTTTATCTTTTAATTCTTTTCGTCTTTGCACAAATTTATCGCTCATTTGTAAATAAGAATCTGTCTTAAAAATATTTCTTAAAATCTCTCTTTTATCTTTGGTCGTACTATCGATTAATTTAGAGAATTCACCTTGAGCCAGCATAGCAATCTTCTTAAAATCAGAAGACGATAATCCTCCAAAAAGTTCTTTTATTTTCTTATTAACATTATCGCTTTTATCAATAAAGGAAGAAAAATTATCTCCATAATATAAAATTGCTTCAGGAGCGGAAACATTCTTATTTGCAGCTTTTTTTCTTTGTGAAGGAGTACGATATATCTTATATCTAACTCCTTGAATTTCAAAAATAAGTTCTACATAAGTAGTAACTCCATCTTCTGCTTGATCACATCGTAAGTTTTTACTATCTCTCACATTACCAGAAGGTTCTCCAAATAATGCGAAGCTAAGAGCATCAAATATCGTGGTTTTACCACTGCCAGTTGGCCCTGATATTAAATAAATACCACTTTCATTTAAATAAGTAAAATCAATGACTGTTTTATCTTTAAAGGAGGAGAAAGCTTGAAATTCTAATCTGATTGGTTTCATATATTACTCACCCTCCTCTTTGGTTAATTGTTTAAAATATTCTTTTTCTTCTTCATTCATTTCTTCTCCTAAAGTCAAGGCATAGAAAGAAGCGAATTGTTCTTCAAGCGTTTTGCCTTTAAAAGAAGAGTCTATTTTTCTTTTTGATTCGCTTTCAATATGTTTTTGATAGTCGAGTTTAATTAAATTAGGCAATACGCATCTAATTCTAGAAGCCGCGTTGATTACAACATTATCATCTAGAAGAATAAGAGAATAAAGATTATTAGGATCAAGATGATTTACATTATGAACAATATTTTCAAAAGTATCGCTAACTTCAACAAAATCTCTTAATGGTTTAATATCCTTTTTGATAATAGTAATATCACTTTTCGACTTTATGTCTAAAATAGTAAAACATTTCTTTTGATGAACTTCATTATCGGAATATTTTAAGATAGATCCTCCATATCTTACCCTTTCTCTTCCTATATGTTGAGGATGATGAAGATGACCTAAAGCTACATAATCAAAGTCATCAAATTCATGATATGAAATCTTATCAATGCCACCTACCGATATAGGCATTTCTGAAGAGGACGTTTTAACTTCCTCTTCTCCATTTAACACAAGAAAATGAGCTTGAATTATATTTATTTCATCTTTATTAACTGGATTTACTTTCAATAATTCATCTAGTGCTTCTTGATATGTTTTAACATTTTCTTTTTGCATACGAACCCTGATTAAAGTAGGTGAAAAGAAAGGTAAACTATACAAATTAACCTTAATATTATCTTCTTCTAACACATAATGAGGAATTTTAAAATCATCACCGATTATTGTATCGATGAATAAGCCTGTTCTTTTTAATAAACTAGAAGCAAAGTTTAATCTATCGGAAGAATCATGATTACCATTAATGCAATAAACGTTAAGATGTAATTCTTCGATTAAGCGATAAAAGAAATCATTTAATATTTTAGTGGCTTCCACTGAAGGAATCGGTTTATCAAATAGATCACCAGCGATTAAAACATATTTAATATTCTCTTCTTTTACTAAATCAACAATTTGATCTAACACATACTTTTGATCATCGATCAAAGATACTTGGTTGATTCCTCTCCCTATATGTAAATCACTTAAATGTAATATTTTCATATGTTTTTTACTCCTTTTTGAAAATAAAAATTCTTATCTTGCTATTTATCATTTTCAACTATTTAATAAACCATAGCTTTATGTAATTATATACCTTATTTAACATTACTCTCAAACAACCGAAAATATTTTATCTGAAGAATCAGAGTTAGAGATGTACCTTATTAACATTACTCTCAAACGTTAAATGCTTCTTCAGAGTTCTTAATCAAGTTAGAGATGTACCTTATTTAACATTACTCTCAAACCTTGCCGTATAATTTAAAGGCTTTTTTATTGTTAGAGATGTACCTTATTTAACATTACT
>JBJFEV010000166.1:0-4431 GCA_051891155.1 Bacilli bacterium | reverse complement strand
TGCATCTAATTCTTCTTGAGTTAAAGCAGGATTATATGATAAAGCTACTTGTTCGAAATAATCACGGCCTTTTTCTTCAAGCTTATGATATGTAGCAGCAATTCCGGTTTCTTCAATAATTTCATTAACCTTTTTTTCAACTTTTGTTTCAATATTTTCTTTTATTTGCTCAGTTTCAGCTGTAATTGAAATGCTAATATTTTTAGAAACATCTTCTGTATTAACAGATGCTTTTACTAAGAATCCTGTGTTCTGAGCTTCTTCAATTATTAAATCTAATGCAGCTTCAAGTTTCATACCTTCAAAGTTTACATCAATAATCAAAGTCTTTCCATCATCATTCAATCCATTTGCAGACACAACTTTATTATTTTTATCAATAATTAATTCTACACCTGGATTAATCTCAACTGTAACATAACTACTTGATGTTTCTGTACTTCCACATCCTAATAGTCCGCACAAACACATAAAGCATAAAATAAATAAACTAATTTTTTTATACATGTTTTTTTCTCTTCCCACAATCAAATTATATCATTAATTTTAAATAAGTCAATATTTATATTTAAATTTTATATATATTTAATAAATATTTATATATTTTCAAAGGTGGTAAATAATAATAAATGGTGATTTTAATGGACAAAAAAATTAATTTGTGCCTTTTGCTTATTTTAAATTTTATTGTGATTTTTACTTCAACTATTGAAAATAATAATATCAGTACTAGTTCATCATTAATATATTATGGGGATGTTAATTCAAATAAAATATATCTAACTTTTGATGATGGATATCCCTACAAAAATACTAAAAAAATAGTTGAGACATTAATTGAATATAATATTCCTGCTACTTTTTTCTTTGAGGGTGACTTTTTATGTAATCATCAAAATTTTATTAATTATATGATCGACAATAACTTAACTATTGGGTGCCACACCATTGATCATAAAAATATTGACAAAAAAACTAATCAGCAATTTTTAAAAGATCTTGATAAATATGAAAAAGCTTATAAAGAAATAACAAATAAAGAATTGCTCCCTTTTTTTCGCCCTCCTCAAGGAAAGATTGATGATGCGAAAACAAAATTGTTGAAAGAAAGGGGGTACTTAATTTTTATGTGGAGTCTTTCATATTATGACTATAATCCTTATGATGAATTAGGAGCAGACTATGCATACCAATATATAACTAAAAATACAGAAGGAGGATACATTATCTTACTTCATACCCTAACTAAGTCTAATGTGCAAGCATTAGAAAGAATTATTATTACTCTTCAAAACAAAGGTTTTATTTTTTCTTCACTCACTGATTTTTTATAAATTAAAAAGGTGGCTTGAGATTAACTCAAACCACATATTTTTATTTTATAGCTGCTTTTACTAGAGTGATAAAATCAGCTGCTTTTAAAGAAGCTCCACCAATTAATGCTCCATCAATTTCAGGCATACTCATTAATTCATCAATGTTAGAAGTTTTAACACTTCCTCCGTATTGAATCCTAACTTTTTGTGCAACTTCATCACCATATAATTTAGCAACAACACTTCTAACAAATCCACAAGTTTCATTAGCTATTTCGCTAGTTGCAGTTCTTCCAGTTCCTATTGCCCAAATTGGTTCATAAGCAATTACTAATGTTTCAACATCGCTTGCCTTTAAATCTTTAAGATCATTAACTAATTGATTTTCTAGCACTACTTCAGTTTGACCTGATTCTCTTTGTTCCAAAGATTCACCTACGCAAAGAATTGGAGTGATTTCATATTCAAAAGCTTTGTGTAATTTTTTGTTAATAGTTTCATCTGTTTCATTAAACATCGCTCTTCTTTCACTATGTCCAATGATAACATAACTAACATTTATACTTTTAAGCATTGGAGCACTAACTTCACCAGTATATGCACCTTCATCTAAATAATGCATGTTTTGAGCACCGATTCTTAAATTGTCACCTTGTCTTTTTGTTAAGCATCTTAATACAGTGAATTGTGCGCAAATTACACTATCAACTAATTCATTTGATGGCATTTCATTGGCAACTGGAAGAATAAATTGTAGTGCTTCATCTCTTGTTTTAAACATTTTCCAGTTTCCAGCAATAATTGGTTTTCTCATTTTTTTCTCCTCATTCCTTATTAGTGGCAATGTCCACAATTACATTTTTCATTAATAATAGCTACTCCAGGCAATTCTTTACCTTCTAAATATTCCAAACTAGCTCCTCCACCAGTTGAAATATGAGTAAACTTTTCAGTATATCCTAACTTGCTAGCTGCAGCTGCACTATCACCACCACCGATAATAGTTGTAGCTCCTTCAAGATTAGCAAGGATTTCACAAATAGCATTTGTTCCTACTGCAAACTTATCAAATTCAAATACTCCTGCAGGTCCATTCCATACAACAGTTTTAGCATTTTGTAATTCTTGTTTGAATAAATTAATTGAAGCAGGTCCAATATCTAATCCCATCATATCGCTTGGAATATTTTCACGAGCTACTACTTGGCTTTCAGCATTTTCACTGAATTCATGAGCAACTACTGTATCAATTGGAAGGACAATTTTTCCATTTGCTTTTTCTAATAAACCTTTTGCGAAATCAACATAGTCTAATTCGCATTTACTAGTTCCAACTTCAAGACCTAATGCTTTGTAGAAAGTATAAGCCATAGCTCCACAAATAATAATTTTATCTGCTTTTTCGATTAAATTTTCAATTACAGAAATCTTATCACTTACTTTTGCTCCACCTAAGATAGCAACAAAAGGTCTAACTGGATTATCAACTGCTTCACCAATAAATTTGATTTCTTTTTCAAGTAAGAATCCTGCAACAACATCTTTCATATTAGCAGCAATACCAGCATTTGAAGCATGTGCTCTATGAGCTGTACCAAAAGCATCATTAACAAATAGATCTCCTAAAGAAGCCCAATATGCTCCTAATTCAGGATTGTTTTTAGATTCTGCTTTTCCGTTTAAATCTTCAAAACGAGTGTTTTCAAACATAATGATATCGCCAACATTCATATTGTGAACAGCGTCTTCCAATTCTTTTCCTCTAGTTACAGGAACAAAAGTTACTTTTTTACCTAATAATTCTTCTAATCTCTTAGCTACAGGTTTTAAAGAATTTTTAGCTTTGTCAGCTTCTTCTTTAATACGACCTAAATGTGAAAACAATACTAACTTAGCACCTTTATCTAAAGCATATTGAATTGTTGGTAATGCTTGAACGATACGGTTGTCATCAGTGATAACTCCATCTTTCATTGGCACATTAAAGTCAACCCTGATTAAGACAGTCTTTCCTTGTAATTCTACATCTCTAATTGTTTTTTTCATCATAAACCTCCCAGTTTACATTAATTATTAATAATAGCACATTTTGTGCTATAGATATTAAGATATCTATTATGAGACCATTTCCCATCAATTTAATTATATCACATTTTTTTGCAAATGTATATATCTTTTATTTTTTTAGTTTTAAATTTTTATATTCATTTATTTCTTTTTCGTTCACAAATTATGAACGGCAAATGTATTAAAGTAATAACTAATAATCCTATAGATATTAAAGAAAAGAAATATACATACCACCCATTGTTTAAATTTATAATTGGAAGATTATCTACTGGTGGTCTTACTAGATACAAAAAATTTGCATCTGCAAAGCTAAGTATACTATTAATCCATAATTCAAAAAAGACAATAGCTATCATAAAACATAAATTTCTTTTGTATGATTTAAATCCTAAATCAACATTTTTCACAAATATCAAATGTATTCCATAATATATTATAAAAAAGTGATATAAGAAATATTGATATACTTGAATATCATTAAACTCCACTCCTACTGCAGGGATGAGTGAAGCCAATGTTCCTCCAATTAACATTGATATTCCCATAAAACTTTCTAAAGCATTTATTTTATTTTTATTTTTCATAAACTTAGTTGCAAACATAAAAAATATTTGCAATGAGCATAAATGAAATGGGAGAATCTCGACATCTAAGTGCATTCCTCCTTTATCAGAAGGAACCATATTTATTAATATTGTTAATTGTTTCACTAATAATTGATACGATTAACAATATATTTAATGCTAACTTTATACTGATAATTTTTTTCTTACTTAAAAATGTCATTACTGCGATAAGTACTAATCCGATTAATAGCCACATAAAGTGTTGTAATGTAAACATATATCCTCCTGTTTAACATTTCAAATTATAACACTTTTTAATATAAAGTAAATTATTTTTTGCTTATAAAAAAGGAATACGCATCGCGTATCCCTTAATTTATAGGTTATTTTCTAATTCTAACTTCAGTTTCAACATCAAAGAAGTGACATTTGTTCATATTAAAAGCAAGTTTAATTTCATCGCCCATTCTAATGTCAAC
>JBJFEV010000165.1:0-4448 GCA_051891155.1 Bacilli bacterium | reverse complement strand
CTATAAAAAATTAAATAGTATATTCACAAAAAATGGATATTCTTTATATATGGTAGGAGGAACTACAAGAGATTTTTTACTTGGAAAAGAAATTGTTGATTTTGATTTCGTTACTTCTGCGACTCCTGAACAGATGAAAGAGTTTCTTAATGTCGAAGATGATTGTTTTAAATCAGGTAGTATTACAATTTATTTTGAAGGATGCAAAGTCGATATAACTACTCTTCGAACGGAAGGAGCATATTTAGATTATCGTCATCCTAGTGAAGTTAATTTTGTGACTGATATAAGATTAGATTATCCTAGAAGAGATTTCACCATTAATGCTTTATATATTAATGAAGACGAGGTTGTGATTGATTTTATAAATGGACAACGTGATTTAAAAGAGAAGATAATTAGAATGATAGGTGATCCTTTTATTCGTTTAGAAGAAGATCCTTTACGTATCTTACGTGCTCTTAGATTTGCTTCTTCTTTATCATTTGATATTGATGAAGAATTAAAGAAAGCCATCAACGAAAAAAGATATTTGTTACAAAAGATTAATTTTAGTAAATGTATTAGTGAATTAGAAAAGATGAAATCTTCTAATTACAGCGCTAGTATCCAATTACTAAAGGAATATCACATCGATGATATTTTACCAATAGAAGAAAACTTTTCTTCCTATCGTTATAATGTTATTGATATGCATTGCGATACAATTACTCTATTAGAAAGTATGAATAAACCATTACTTAGGAATGATTATCATATCGATATCTTTAAGTTATTTAAAGGACAATATATGCTTCAATGTTTTGCAATTTTTCATAATTTATCTAATGGACATTTATTTGAAAGATTTAAAGATTCATATTCGTATTTTGTTTTTGAAATAGAAAAAAATAAAAATGTGATAGGTCAAATAACAAATTATCAAGAATTAATGAACAATAAATCACAGCATAAATTATCGGCTTTGCTTACTGTAGAAGAAGGAGGAATGATCGAAGGATCATTAGCTAATTTAGAATATCTCTATCAATGTGGAGTAAGAATGATGACCTTGACATGGAATTTTCCTAATGAAATAGGATATCCTAATATCTTTTATGATGAAAGTGGTGCTGATTTATATACACCAAATAATAAAGATGGATTGACTCCTTTTGGCATAAGTGTAGTAAGGAAGATGAATGAACTAGGAATGATTATCGATGTTTCTCATCTTTCTGATAAAGGATTTTATGATGTCATTAATTATTCAAAAGATCCGATAGTGGCATCCCATTCTAACGCTAGGAGTGTGCAAGGGGTAGTTAGAAATTTGACGGATGATATGATTTTGAAATTAAAAGAAAACGGAGGAGTAATGGGGATAAATTATTGTCCGATTTTTGTATCCTCTAATCAAGAAGATCAAATAGAAGATATTGTCGATCACATTGTATATATAAAGAATTTAGCAGGAATAGATGTTATTGCTTTAGGATCTGATTTTGATGGAATAGGAACACCTAAGGGAATGGAAAATGCTTCTTGCATATTGAAATTAAAAGAAGCATTATTAAGAAGGGGATTTACTTTAAAAGAGATAAAGAAAATCTTCCAAGATAATTTTTTAAGAGTATTTAAAAAAGTATGTAGAAAGTAGGTAGTAATATGGTAAATATGAAAATTCAAAATTTAGATTATCGTTTCGTTTTAGTGGACGCCTATAAATCTTTAGGGTTAAACGAAATGGATTTAGCGGTTTTACTTGTTTGCGATAATATATTAAAAGAACAACCAATGTTAATTACTCCTGATGTTTTAGCTTTGAAGATGACTTACGATTTGAAAACGTTAGATGAAGTATTAGTTAATTTGTTAAATAAAGGCTATCTTTCATATGATTCAAAAGGAAAAACAATTATTACTTCTATTCAACCTACTCTTGAAAAGGTCGCTTCCTACGTGGTTAAACAATTTGTTAAGGAAAGCAAAATTACTGTTGATGAAAATAAAGAAAAAGCTATTGAAAATATATATTCCAAATTTGAAAATTCATTAGGAAGAACACTTGCACCATTAGAATTTGAGAAGATAAAAGAATGGATAGATCAAGGAGTTAGTGAAGAATTGATTCTTTTATCTTTAGAAGAATGTAAAGCGAAAAGTTCTCGTATCACCTTAAGAGCTATTGATAAATTGATTATTAAGAAATTATCTGAACAAGAAATTGCAAAAGAAGGATATTCGTCTGTTACTTCTACTTGGAAAACACCAATTGATAAAACAATCGATATGTTGGGAAAAGAAAATGACAAATAAAGAACAAAAGATAAACGATATTATTTCTTTTATGGATGAGCTTTTTCCTGCCGCTCATTGCGAATTAAATTATAATAAAGATTATGAACTTGTCATTGCTGTGATGCTATCCGCACAAACTACTGATAAAGCGGTGAATAAAGTCAGCGAAAAATTATTTGCTGATTATCCATCTTTAGAGGCTTTAAAAGATGCTAGTGAAGAGGAAATATATAATGATATTAAAAACCTAGGTCTAGCACATAACAAAGCAAAAAATGTCAAAGGTATCGCTTCTTCTCTTATTAGCGATTTTGATGGGAAAGTACCTTCTGATAAAGAAGCGTTGATGAGCCTTCCAGGAGTGGGAAGAAAAACCGCTAATGTGATACGGGCAGAATTATTCGCCATTCCCGAATTTGCTGTTGATACGCATGTCGAAAGAGTATCTAAACGATTGAAATTAGCGTTTTTAAATGATAATCCATACCAAGTTGAACTTAAACTTCACAAGCTTTTCCCACAGGATAGATTTATTAAAAGCCATCATCAATTTATTCATTTTGGAAGATATTTTTGTAAAGCAATTAATCCATCATGCTCTTTATGTAAATTGAAATGTTATTGTCGATACAAAAAAGAAAATAAATAAGGGTTACTTTCAAAAGGTGATTGTTCAAACCCTGCTCGAATTTCAAAACTATAAGTTCCGACTTCGTCAAATTTATATAAAAAGTTATTAGATGTTATAAAATATGAAGTAACGTTTCCATTAGGTGATGTTACTTTTATTTTATATCCTTGTTGCGAAAAAATGTTTTCATACAATTCATTTTTATAGTATGAAGATGGGAAAATTATATTAATTTCTTTCTCCAGCAAAATCATATTCAAAGAAGTTATATCTTCAAAATATGGATAAGGTAAAGTTGATAGAGATTGATTTTTTGGAATGAGAATGTATTCACAATAAAAGTCATCAATAAGTGGATTAGGAGCGTATAATCCTCCCGTTCCTTTTACTACTTTTACTTTCTTTAGTGAGGATGGAATAGTGAATTCTTCATTTTTTAAACTAGCTATTTCCATTAATTTTTTAAATATTTTTTTGCTTACTTTTCGATCTTTACTGCCCGTTTTAAAATAAGCTTTTTCCTCTTTTTCAGGTTTTTTATAACCTGACCATATAGTGACTACGTGGGAAGGAGAAAATCCGGAAAACCAAATATCTTTATCGCAATTGAGCGGATAATCATATTCTTTACATACTTGGGCAGAATATGGGTTAGTGCCTGTTTTTCCACCTATATTTATTCCATTTGGCTTTGCTTCTTTTATGGAATAATAGTTTTTATCTATTACTTTCTGTAATATATCAACCATCATTCCAGCGCTTTCTTCTTTTACGATTCGTTTGTTTTCTAGAAGGTGTTCATAGATGATTTCATTACTATCAAGACGTTTGATAGATTTGATGGTTGTTGGCTTGTTATAACAACCTTGATTTATAAGAAGAGCATATGCTCCTGCGATAGATATAGGATTAGTTCCATATGTCATGCCTCCAAGGGCGTAAGATAAAGAAAAATTTCCTTCATCATAAAGGTTAATGCTCCTTAAGTAAGAGATTAATTCTTCTTCTGATATCTTATCTTTTAATAGTGATAAAGTAGATACAGCGGTAGTATTACGCGAATAGCCTATGGCATCTGTCAAAGTCATTTTTCCCATATATTTTTTATCAGCATTATGAATTATTGTACCATCTTGATAAGCGTAAATTTCATCATTAAGAGTGGTGGAAGCGTTATAATTCAAATATTCTACCGCTAATAAGTAGGAAAATATGGGCTTCATTGTTGAAGCGGGATTAACTTTTAAATCATAGGCATTGGAAAAGAGTTTTTTTCCGTTATAATTTCTTCCTCCACATATGCCTTGAATCATTCCTTTATTATTCATTTGTTCATTTTTCTTTGTAAAATTAATCTTGTATCTTTATAGCAAGTACTTCAACAGGATCCTAATGAAACCATCAAATCCTTTATCTAGTCCAGACAAGGCTAACATGATAAAAACATCAATCCGCTCAATCATTAATAAAGGAGACTTTGATGCACTTCGTACATTCTACTACAGGAAGCTTCCGGAATCTGTTGACTTTTTTGACG
>JBJFEV010000164.1:0-4452 GCA_051891155.1 Bacilli bacterium | reverse complement strand
TCAACCGAAACCCCTTGATCAGCAAGAGATTTTGCATAGCGAACTTGATTTGCCATGAAATTACATACAGAATAAGAATCACAAACAATGACTCTATCACCATATTTTTCTTTACATACCGTCGTAAACAAAGAAAACATAGAACTCAATTTAGAAGAAATCGTAAAATGGATGATAACATCAGGATTTTTACGACTAAAAATATCATCAAAATAGTTTTCAATTTCTACAATTGTTGGAGTAGATGTTGAAATCTTTGCTTTTCCCCTCATCAATTCACAAAGTCTCTTTGAATCAATATCTACGGTATCGTGATATTCTACACCATCTGCTATAACATTTAGTGGAATGACTTCAATTCCTAATTTTTCAATTTCTGTTCTAGTCAACGCAATCGTTGTGTCACAAGAAATGATTACATTTTTCATATTTAGTCACCTCAAGTGTAATTATACAATTAATATCGTTTAAATTGCAACTGATAAAAATCAACATTATAGGACCCAATGTTACTCATTTATCGTCTTTTCCTTTCAATTTTTCTGTAAATTTCTTTTCAAAAGGTTCACACTTTTTAATTAATATCTCATCTTCGGAAGTTCTAAGATAAGTAAATAAAATCCTTATAATTCATTTTTCTAGCTAAAATATAAAAATAATAGAATAAAACAATGAAAAATAAGGATTTTATAATAAAAAAATAATAGATATTGTAAAAGCAAAAAAGGTGTACATCAGAAGCAATAATCACTGATATTTTTGTTTAGACGAAGAAATAATTTTAATAAAAGATTTATTAGAAAAATAAGTAAAGAGTAAATCATTAAATCCCACTTTCTTAAATGCTTGAATAGCTTCTTTAGATATATTTCCAACCATCCAATCACCAGTAGGAAATTTGATATAAGAAGTATTACGTAAGATATCGAATAAAGTATTAGAAGAGATTCCTCTTAGATACTTTTTTTCAAGTAATTTAGTAATAGTTAAAGCGATATAGCAAGTTAAAAAATGAGCATGAATGTGTTTTGTGGTTCTAAGATAAACTGGTCTAGTAGAAAAACCTGTTTTCATTTGTCTAAAGCAATCTTCGATTTCCCATCTTTTAAATGCAATATTAATGATATCAAAAACTGATTCATTAAATAAATCTGTAACTATCGCTCCATATCCAGCATATTTTTTTTCTTTTTCGATTAATTCTGTGTTTAGATTAAGCGTTGATTTTTCAATAATAATTTCTCCATTATCGTCGTAACATACTTTTTGAATATATTGTTTGCCATCAGAAGAAGAAACCTTATCGTATTTTGAAGGATTACTTATGATATCACGTGCTTTTTTTTCACGTTCTTCAATCTTATTTAGCATAAATCTTCTTCTCTTTTCATCGAATATGAAGATATACATAGTATCAATCTCAACTTTAGTTTTTCCACTTTTATTCTTTGAAAAAGGATCGTCGATATAAGAATCTTTTAAGAACTTTTTAATTTTGTATTTTTTATCACTTGATAAAGATAACCAACCTTTTTCTTCGAAAATTTCTTTTTTAGTTGTATCACCTAATTTCTTTACACTTTGAGAAAAAATATAATGATTTCTTCTTGTGATTAAATAATGTTTAATGTTCGCAGAGTTTAATCCTGCATCTGAACATAATATGTAACCATCACCTTCTAAAGAAGATTCTAGTTTTTTCCATTCAGGTAAAAGCTGTTTGTTTTCGTTGATGTTACCGCGATAAGCAGAGTATTTAATAGGAATTCCATTACAATCCATAAATAAACCGAAAGAAGTAATAGGATCAGGACGATGATTCTTTTCAACTCCATAAGCACATAAATCATTTTCGTTTTCGATTTCATAATAAAAATTTGTAACATCATAGAATATTACTTTATTAGTAGGAGGAAGAAGATAACTAGCTTTTTTATATAGATATTCTTGTAGTTTATCCTTACAATCATCAAATCTATCTAAAGCGTCATATATATCATCAATAGTAATATCAAATGATTCGGCAAAGTAATTAATTCTTTTAGAATTATCTAACTTTGATCCAGGTATAATAGCACGTGTATAAATAAGAAATTTCATAACATCATTTAAAGAGTATTTGATTCTAAGATTGTTATTATTTTTTAAATGATAAAAAAATTGATCTAAGCCTAAATGATAATAAACCATTTGCATAAGAAGATATCCAAAATTAAAAGTGTTTTGACATCCTTCAAGAGAAATAGGCGAACAATAATCAAATACTATTTCTTTTTTATCATTTTCTTTTGATTTCTTTTCTTCAGTCAAAATTTTAATTCTTTCATCAATAAAGGATTCCCAAGAACCATATTTTGCATCTAATTCCTTCGCAGAAGGATATTTTTCAATGATGAGTTGTTTCTTAACTCCTTTAACAGAATAAGAATGCTTAATGTAAATAATTTTATCAGTTTTATCTTTATTATCGAACACGACTTTAAACATAGAAAATACCTCCATATAAAGATTATATCATATATGTTCACTTTTGTCTACTAAAAAATGCTATAGTGTTCACTTATGTTTACTTATTATTGCTTTTTGTATTGACATAATAAAAAGGGGATGTTTAGAAACCTAAAATAAGGTTTCCATCCTCTTTTTTGATGTTTTCTAGTAAAAAAGAGACAAATCTATAAGAAATTGCCTCTTCGTTATATAATATCTTTGTTCAGGAGATATCATATATGAGTTATTTTACTACAAGAAAAATATTTTTAACACCCTCCTTCGATCTAAATGTGAAGGAAGAAGAAAAAATACTAAGATTTTTACATTTATTAGAAGAAGCCAATGTAGCTTCTATAATCAATAAATGCGTTAAGAATAATACTTCTAAAGGTGGCAGACCTGGCGTTAATTATTACAATTTATTTGCTACTATATTATTTGGATTTGCCTTTGGAAGAGATACATTACGTGATTTAGAAGATGCTTGCGAATATGATTTAAGATATATTTATTTGATGGAACAAACAAAAGTAGATCATTCAACAATCTGTACATTTATTAACAAAGTAATTGTCCCTTATGAAAAAGAAATATTTGCTTTGATAAATATTCAAATAAAAAAAGAATTAAATATTGAATTTGAAGATGCGTTTATCGATGGAAGTAAGTTTGAAGCTAATGCAAATAAATACAAATTTGTTTGGAAACCAACAACGTATCATAAGAAAATTTCAATTACATTCTTTGATATTTTAAAGAAAAATTCAATTTGTACATCTTATCATTTTGAAGAACAAGTGTCTTCTAAAACTGTTTCTTCGTCTATTTCAGAATTATGTTTATTGAAAGATAAGTTAGATTCATCTTCTTATAATCATGTCTTAAAAGCCCTAACTTCTATATTAAGTAAAGTTATCGAATATGAAGAAAAAGAAAGAATCTGTGGACCGAATAGAAATTCATATTATAAAACTGATCATGATGCAACCGCGATGGCATTGAAAGCTGATTATTATGCTAGATTAGGAACTCATATGCATGCCGCATATAATACCCAAATATTAGTTGTAAAAGGAATAGTTTTCTCATATTATGTATCACAATCAAGATCTGACATTGCTGATTTTATACCTATTTTGAAAGAATTCCATAAATTATATAATTGTTTTCCAAAAAATGTATGTGCTGATGCAGGCTATGGTTCATTAGAAAATTATGAATTTATGAATAATAATGGCATAGGTAATTATGTTAAATATTTTTCTTGGGAGGGTAACTCTTCTGGAAAAAATCCTGACTGTTATCATCTGAATAAAGATAATACCATTACCTGTTTAAATGGTCATATTGGAAATCAAGAAATAATTGAAGGAAGACATCCTAGAAAATCAAAGGCTGTTTTTTATAAGATTAATGGTTGTACTGATTGTTCATTCAAATTATATTGTATGAGGTTTAATAAAAATACAGATGTAGATTTTAAAATTTTTGAAGTAGTTCCTGATTTAATTAAATATAAGCAACAAGCAGAAGAAAATTTATTATCAAAAAAAGGAATCGAAATTCGGGTTAATAGAAGTATTCAAGTTGAAGGAGTTTTTGGTAATGAAAAACAAAATAGAAATTATACAAGAATTAGACGTCGTGGATTAAATAAAGCATCAACTGAAGCAATGTTAGTTTTACTTGGTCTAAATATCAGAAAATTATTTAAATATTATGAAACGAAAACTTTGCCTAAATTTTGGATTGCTCCTGAGGATTTACAGCCTCAAACATTTAAAAAAGCGTCTGCCAAAAAATTATCAAAAAAAGGAAAACGTTTAAATGAAAAGCAGTATGCAAATAAACAAGCGTAGCTTGTTTATAAACCTACTTACCCATAATTTGACTGTTATTTTTTGAAATAATTAAAAAAAGAGAGGATGGAAACCTTATTTTAGGTTTCTAAACATCCCC
>JBJFEV010000163.1:0-4460 GCA_051891155.1 Bacilli bacterium | reverse complement strand
AAGATTATATTTATCGTATTTATAATCAATCTAAATATATGAAAGAAACAATCGACGAATTGTTATATTTAAGTAATCTTGAGTATAAACAAGACGTTAATCAAATAACTGAACTAGTAAATTTATCTGAAATTATAAAAGAAGTGTTTGAGGAATATCATGATATGGCTTCTAAAAATAATATTACCCTTTTTGTGGAAGCAAAAAGTGGATATATATATGGAAGCGAGGCTTTGCTTAAACATCTTGTTAATAATCTTGTTGAAAATGCGATTAAATATAATAGAGAGAATGGTAGTGTTACAGGCAAAGTATATGAACAGGATAACAACGTAATTGTTGAAGTGTCGGACACTGGTATTGGTATTGATAATAAAAATATTCCAAAATTGTTTGATCGATTCTATCGTATTGATGCTAGTAGAAATAGGTCAACAGGTGGAACAGGATTAGGCTTGACCATTGTAAAAAAAATATGCAATGTTCATAAAGCAACAATTGATGTAAATAGTGAACTTGGTGTAGGAACTACTTTTAAAATTATTTTTAAAAAAATGGAGAAATAAAATGAAATTAAAAAATGATGCTTTAAAAACTGCATTAGTAGGCGGATGGACTACAAAAACTGATGAAAGAGTATGTTTTTTTGGAACATGTGATGAATTATCATCGTATATAATGGATTTGAGTAATTATTTGGATGAGGCAATAAAAAATGATTTGATTACTATTGTTCCAGTCTTGTCAAAGATTATGGGTATAGTTGCTGGTACAAATGTTGAATTTAAAGAAGATGATTTACTACCATTATTACAAATGATAGAAAAATACAAAACTTCTCCAAAAGTTTTAGATCATTTTGTTTTACCTGGACAAAACAAAAATTCTAGCAAGTGTCATATTGTTCGAACAGTAGCTCGCCGTTGTGAATTAGCTTATGCAAAAGTATATGAAAAGTATGGTGGAAATGATTATCTTTTCGAATATTTAAATAAGTTGTCTACTTTGTTTTATGAACTGGCTCTATATCTTGAAAAGTAATAGAAAGGAAAATTATAATGAATATTTGGCATGATATAAATAAAGATAGGATTTCAGCTGAAGAATTTATTGCTTGTATTGAAATATCTAAAGGAAGTAAAATGAAATATGAATTAGATAAAGAAACTGGAAGATTAATTTTAGACCGTGTTTTATACACATCTACTCATTATCCTCAAAACTATGGATTTATTCCTAAAACTTTATCTGGTGATGGTGATCCACTTGATGTATTAGTAATGTGTCAAGAGCCTATTGTACCTTTAGCTTTAGTAAAAGCATATCCAATAGGTGTAATAAAAATGATTGATTCAGAACAAGTTGATGAAAAAATTATTGCTATTGCTTCAGGTGATCCTTCATTAAATGTTTATACAGATTTAAAAAATTTACCTCCACATATCTACGAAGAGATTGTTCACTTCTTTAAGGTATATAAAGAATTAGAAGGTAAAAAGACTGTTATTCGTGAAATTTTAGGTGCAAGAGAAGCACGCAAGATTATCGCTGATAATATTAGAATGTATAAAGAAAAATTTGAAAAAGAGCCTTTAGAATAAGGCTTTTTTGTTTAAAGAAAATATTTTTAATTGCCTTTTTAGAGTAGTTAATTTATAATATAATTATATATGGAGGATGAAATGATGGAAGTTACATTAGATGATGTACTTAGATCTCGTGAAGATAGAGTTGCAAAACAAATGGCCTTATTAAATAAATACCATCATACCATCGTTTGTCTAACATTAAATATCCCAGGGAAAGTAAAAGTATTTGAACTTGTTGAAGAAGCATTTAATGAAGGGTATAAAAAGATAATAGATACTTTAAATACTCATATCATATATGAAGAAAAAGAAGTAAATATTACAGGATATGTAGGATATTTTGTCGTTGAATTAGATAACAATTTAGTGAAGAAAAAAATGGTTGAAATTGAGGATGCAAACGATCTAGGAAGATTATTTGATATTGATGTGATTTCATGTGATGGTGGAAAAACATCACGACAAAATTTGAATCTTTCTAGTCGTAAATGTTTACTATGTGATAATGATGCCTTCTATTGTAGCCGCAGTCGTAACCATTCTGTCGATGAACTTGTGAAAAGAATAAAGGAAATATTAAATGAATACTTCAAAAGAACAAATAAGTAAACTATTAGATAAACTTGCTATTCAAGCTTTATTTGATGAAGTAGAAACAACACCTAAACCAGGGCTAGTAGATTTATGGGATAGTGGTAGCCATAAAGATATGGATATAAATACTTTTTATAATAGTATTGAAGCTTTAAAAGGATATTTTTTCAATATTAGTATGATTAGTTTTAATAATGCCAATCCATCTAGTTTATTTTCTCAGATTAGGCCAATTGGAATAGAAGCAGAACAAAAGATGTTTACAGCAACCAATAATGTTAATACTCATAAAGGGTTGATATTTTCTTTAGGAGTATTAGTAAGTGCTTCTAGTTATTACTATTCAAAACATCATAGATTTGAGATTGAAGAAATACTAGATTTTGTGAAAGAAATGACTCAAAATGATCTTCAACATGATTTTGAAATGATGAGTACAACTGAACCATTTACACATGGTGAAAAACTATACTCTCTTTATAAAAATCGTGGAATTAGAGGTGAGGTAGCCGATGGCTTCCCTTCAATTCGAGGATTATATAATGTTGAAGAATATGAAAAAAATAAAAATGAAATTAATATTGATATTTTGTTTCATTTGATGAGTACAGTTAATGATACTAATATTTTAATTAGAACTGATCAAGAGACGCTTGATTATGTTCATAAACAAGCCTTAATATGTGATTATAAAAACTGCCAAGAAGTTGAAAAGTTAAATAAAGATTTTATTAGTAAGAATATAAGTCCAGGTGGATGTGCAGATTTACTAGCTGTAACAATATTCTTAATCTTATTGAAAGGAGTAAATGATGAATAATTATTTAGTTTCAGAAATATTTGATAAACAATCATTAAAAGAAGTTGAGAAATTATTAGTTCAAGAAGGTATTTCTTTTGATAAAAATATTGATTACACTGTAGGAATCTATGATAATGATGAATTAATTGCAACTGGTTCATCTTTTAAAAATACATTAAGATGTTTTGCTGTTAGTAAATTTCATCAAGGAGAGGGATTACTTAATTCTATTATTAGTAAATTGATTGAGCATCAGTATCAAAATGGTAATAGTGAAATCTTTTTATATACAAAATGTGAGAATGTAAAGTTTTTTTGTGATTTCGGTTTTAATGAAATTGCTCGAGTAGATAATAAAGTAGTTTTCATGGAAAAAAGTTCAAGAGGGTTTAATAGATATTTACAAGAATTGGAAGAAACAAAGATAGAGGGTAAAAAGATTGGTTCTATTGTTATGAATTGTAATCCTTGTACTTTAGGACATGTTGGATTGATTGAATATGCAAGTTCACAATGTGATGTTGTGCATTTATTTATCTTGTCTGAAGATGCATCAGTATTTCCAAGTGATGTTCGTTTTAAACTTGTGAAAGAAGCTACTAAACATTTAAATAATATTATCTATCATCAAACAGAAAGCTATTTGATTTCTAATGCTACTTTTCCGTCATATTTTTTAAAAGATGAAGAAGTGGTAACAAGAAGCCATTGTTTGATTGATGTGCAAGTATTTAAAAAAATAGCACAAAGATTAAATATAAATATGCGTTTTGTTGGAGAAGAACCATTTAGTGAAATAACAAGAATATATAATGAAGTTATGAGTCAACAGTTTCAAGATTCTAATATAAGCTTAGTTATTATTAAAAGATTCTCTAATGAAGAAGGAATAATCAGTGCATCAAAAGTTCGTGAATTGATTAAAGAAAGTAAGGTAGAAGAAACAAAAAAATATCTTCCGCTTTCAACATATGAATTCTTGAAAACTGATTTAGGGCAGGAAATAATTGAGAAGATAAAAAATAATTAAATAACATGCAATGGCTTGATTTCGAAATAATGCGAAGTTAAGCTTTTTTTATTAATAATGTTGACAATGATAATTGATAGTATTATAATATAAGAAAAGTAAGAAAGGTAAGAAAAATATGAAAAAAGATGTAGAGAATCGTTTTATTGTTAGTGTAAAGGTTGGACCTAAAGGTCAAATAACTATTCCTATAGAAGCAAGAAAAATGTTTGACATTAAAGAGGGAGAAACATTGATGTTCATGGGTGATATTGAACGTGGACTTGCTTTAGTTAAAGCTGATATGTTTTATCAATTGATGGGAGAAGTAATTAATGATGAAAGCAATAAGAATAATTAATCTTAGAAAAGAATATAAAGATGTTGTTGCGGTAAATGATTTAAATCTAGAGATAGAGGAGGGAGAGTTGTTCAGCTTATTAGGTGTAAACGGAGCAGGTAAGAC
>JBJFEV010000162.1:0-4477 GCA_051891155.1 Bacilli bacterium | reverse complement strand
CTTATCAGTGAAGATAGATCTGATTTATATATCCAAAATAAAGAATTAGAAGATATGACATATACAATTGAAAAAAATGGCAATTCGATTAATATCACTCAAAATAATGAATCGATAATCAGTTCATTTTTCTCATTAAGTTGGGTGAGAAATAAAGTATTCACGAAAACCCCTTTAATCATAAAAATACCTTCTTCATTAGAATTAGATTACTCTATAGAAATTAATGGAGGATCAATTAACATCGATAACTTACAAGGAAAAAATGTAGATTTAGATGTAAATGCTGGTTCGATCAGCATAAATGATTTAACTTCTTCAAATTTACAAGTTAATTTAAGTGCTGGTTCATTAAAAATTCAAAATGTTACTTCCTCATTAATAGATGTGCGAGTAAGTGCTGGTTCGGCTTCTCTTAATAATGTTGATGCTTCTGATGTTTCAGTAAAACTTAGTGCTGGTTCATGCAAATATGAAGGCGTCATTAAAGAAACAGGAGACTTCTCAGTAAGTGCTGGTTCCCTTTCTATCACTCTTACTGATGGTAGAGAGAATTATACAGTCAATGGAAGCGGTGATGGTAAAGCTATTATTACTACTTCCAAAAGTGCAGGTTCATTAAGTATTACATATAAATAATTATTAGCCTATGAATTACATCAAAAAAATTCATAGGTTTTTTTATATAAACTGATGGTGACAAAAATAAAAAAAGAATATATAATTTAATTATGAAAAAGATAATTTTAATTTTAACATCATTTTTAATGATACTTAGTTCTTGTGGTATTTTCCGTTCATCAAGTAAAGAAAGTTCCTCATCATCATCTGTTTCTATTTTAAGAGATGATATCTATTCTTTTGAAATTGTCAGATTGTATGAAGATCAAGGAACACGTGATGATATTGTTTTTACTAACGGAGGATTTTCCAAATTTAGCGTCGAAGCACGTGACGTTAATAATGAATTAATTAATATCTCAATATATAGTGTAGAATGGAAAAGCTCTAATACTGATATTTTTACAGTTGATTCTTTTGGAGGAATCAAAGGAAAGAATAATGGTGTAGCAACTCTAAAAGCATATTATTGTGGTTATGAAGCTAGTAAGGAAATAACGATAGAAACAATTGCCTACACCTTTACCAAAAAAGAAAATGAATTAGAATATCGTAAAGGTTCTATGTATTATTTCCCTTTAGAAATCGAACCAAGTACTGCTTCTTTATTCGTTGAGATTTCTGATCCTAATATAATTACGTTAACTGATATGAATAATATATTTTCTGTCGTAGGTATTGGCACTTGCGAAGTAACAATCACCGCGTACACCTCATACCTAGGCGAGCAACAATCATATACGTATCAAATAGATACTATCGATGGACGTGCGCCAACATTCTATTTTAAGAATCAAAAAAAGAATAAAGGTGATGTTAGTTTTGCCAAAAATAAATATAAAAATTTAGCTTATTCCGATTGGGGAATTAAAGCTATAAGTTATGATGGAGGAGATATAACATCGCTTATTGAATATTATTCTGGCGATTTTGATTTATCGCAAGAAGGTCATTATGTAATTATGCTTATTGTTACTGATTATAATCGTAATGCAAGTACTTTCTTTGAGTTAACATTGGATGTAAGTGAATACGAATTAGTCTCTGTTCATTCGCCAATAAAATTTGTAAACTCAACAAATTTTCATTATGAACTTGTAAAAGCAAGTCCGTACACTTACTTAATTGACAAATTAATATTTTATGTTGATATAGAAATTATTTCTGATTATGAATATGTAGTCGGTACTATTTGTTGGTATATTCAATTTTACATAGAAATTTATAGCAATGGTCAAGCATTACCTTATGATGAAGAACCATATGAATATAAATTTGAAGTTGATAAAGATAGCCCAAGAAAACATTCCTTAGTGGTAGAGATTGAGTCAAATAGTAGATTAGATCCAGATACATTCTCTTTCATTTCTCATATGCCCGCTCTTTCGGGATATGCATATTATTATCGTTATTATTAAAATATAAACCTATTTTTGAGTAGCTACTTTAAATAGGTTTTTTTCCATATTTTTCATTATATCTCAATCATTATTTATTCCACAATGCGGTTAAACATTTATTTCTTTTAACAACATAATCATATTTGACTATTTCTTAAATTATATTGCATATCATATATCTTTTTAGTGTTGTAATTCATAAATTTGATCCTACTTTTTTCAATAATCATTATATATAATAATTAAGAAAACTGGTTATTATAAACTTTTTACTTATAATAATGAAGCTTGGAAAATCAATTATAAATTCGTGTTACTAAATCTAAAAATTGACTGACAGCTTCTTGTTTACTAAACTCATTTTTATGTAAAATCCAATAGCATGACGCTTCAACTAAAGCACCAGTAAAAATAGAAGCTAAATAATTTGGGGATAATTTAAACAATCCATTTTTATAATCTATTTTTAAATGATACTTTAAATCATATTGAACTTGTTCTGATAATAAATCTAATAATTGCCATTTTGCTTTACTAGAAATAATTTTTAATACCATTTCTTCATGTTCTTCTAAAAAATCAAGAGTATAACAAATTATACCAGAATAAAATGCTTTTGAATTTCCATCATTATATTCTTTAGAATGTAAATCTTCATAGTTTTCTTGTAAGGATTGAATCATAAAAACAAATAAATCGCTTTTATCTGCAAAATGTTTATAAAAAGTCGCTTTCCTAGTTTCTGCTTTTTCACATAATTCAGTTACAGTAATTTCATCAAAGCTTTTCTCACATAGCAAATCTTGAAGAGCTTTGAATAATGATTTATATGTCTTTTTAATTCTTAAGTCTAATTTATCTACCATATTTATTCTCCTTCTAATACTAATTAATATTTTTAGTTTTTTATTTGACTAATCTCATTTATTCGTTACGTTTTATAACATTGACGATAAGACTTATTAAAAGTATAGTAAAAAGCGTAACATAAGTCAATTATTTGAAAATGTTACATTATTTCAGGAGGACTATAAATGAGAAATTTTGATAGAATAAGAGCTCATAAAAAAGAAGGTATTGAAAATAAAAAAGCCTTCATTATCGGTGGAGGTATTGCTGGCCTTGCTGCATCAGTATTCTTGATTGACGATGGCTATATGGATGGAAAAAATATCACTATTTATGAACAATTATCTAACGTAGGTGGTTCAATGGATGGATCAACAAACAAACAAGGTTATACATCGCGTGGAGAGCGTGAACTTGAACCTAATATGGAATGTCTTTGGTACTTATGTTCCAAAATTCCTTCCTTAACAGAACCTGGACGCACAATACTTGAGGAAACAGTTGATGCTAACAGAGAATACAAAATTTATTCAAATAATCGAGTCTTACATAAACAAGGCAAAGTTTATGAAGAAATAACTAACTTTAAGATGTCACCAAAGTTATCAGCAAAAATGATTGAAATGATGACCATTCCTGAAGAAGATATTGAAAATGTTTCTATTGATGAGTTTTTCGGTGATACTGCTGAAGAACTATATCAAAGTAGCATGTGGATTTGCTTTCATTCCATGCTTGCATTTAAACACTATCATAGTTTAATTGAAATGAAACGTTATATGATTCGTTTTGTACACCACCTTCCTGGTATTGAATATTTAAGAGGACAAATTGAACTAAAGTGGAATCAATACGATGGATTAATAAAACCAATTAAAGTTTGGTTAGAAGATAAAGGCGTAAAAATGGTGACAAATTGCACAGTTTACGATTTAGAGATGGATGATCAAGCGAATACTGTTACTGGAATTAAGGCAAGAATTGATAATCAAGAAGCAAGAATTGAAGTATCAGAAAATGATATTGTTATCATGACGCTTGGTTCTATGACTCAAAACAGTTGTATGGGCGATAATAATACAATCGCATTCACAAACCGTGATACTACCAATAGAGGTTTATTTACAATTTGAGAAAATCTTGCGAAAAAAGACGAAAAATTTGGTCATCCAGAAAAATTTATCAGTGATATAGAAAAAACTAAATGGATGAGTGTTTTTCCTACCACTAAAGGATATCCAGAATTCCATAAAAGAATGCGTACCCTTTTAAATAGCAAAGAAGGAGGCTCATCAGGAGCAGTAACAATCCTTGATTCCAATTGGGAAATATCGTTTGTTCTTTATGGAAAATATTTCCCTGAGCAAAAAGATGATGAACAAGTATTTTGGTTTGATGGATTATATGGAGAACGTGAAGGAAACTACATAAAAAAGCCAATGTCAGAATGTACTGGCGATGAAATTCTAACAGAGTTTTTATATCATCTTGGAATGTTAGATATTAAAGATGAAGTATTAAAACACACTTACGTATCAACATGCATGATGCCATATATTACTTCTCAATTTATGCCTAGAGCTATCAAAGATAGACCAAATGTTATA
>JBJFEV010000161.1:0-4478 GCA_051891155.1 Bacilli bacterium | reverse complement strand
AGACAATGAGTCTTCTTTTATTGGTGTTGCGTTTGAATTGAGAAATTATCTATAACAAAAAGCCACTTGGAAACTAATCTTTCTGAGTGGCTTTTACATATTATTTTTAAATTAAGTAGATTATTTTTAGTTTTATCTAATCTATTAACTATTTTAATTTTCTAGCTGATGCTAAAGCAAGAGCTCCAGGACCGATATGGCAAGCAACAACTAAACTAAGTTCATCAATAACACTCACCTTAATTCCTGGGAATGCTTGTTCAACTTCTTCTTTAAATACATTTGCTTGATGAGCATTGTTGGTATGAGCAATATAAAGTTCCATTTCGCCATTATCATAAAATTCTTTTAATTTAGTATTAAAATCATTTTTCATTGCTTCTATCATAGTTTGTTTAGCTTTAACAATAGTACGGTTGAAAATTTCATATTTATCTAGTTTATCACCGTAAATCTTTAAAATTGGTTTTAATTTTAATAACTTTCCAGCAGCTGCAGCCGCAGGTGTACATCTACCACCTTTAACTAAATATTTCATAGTTTCCATAGTGATGTAAATTGTGGAGTTATATTGATCATCCTCCAATATTTTTTTAATTTCAGCAGCGCTCTTTCCTTGCTCTTTAAGTTTAACAGCCATCAAAACAGAAGCTTTTTGAGTAACAGATATTCTTCTATTATTGACAACTTGGATTTTTCCTTTATAATCTTCAGCAAAAATTGTAGCAGTTTCACAAGCCTTCGATAAACCACTTGACATAGGGATATAAACCACTTCTTCATAATCTTTTAAAATACCATCGAATAATTCTTGCAAAGCGAATGGAGTAGGTTGTGTGGTAGAAACATTTACATCATTTTCTAAAAAGCGATAGAACTCAGCATGTGATAAATCTATGCCTTCTTTATATATTTTGCCATCAATTAAAAATTCCATTGGTAAAACGGTCAATTCATTGGCTTCAATTTCTTCTTTAGAGAAACAACAATTGGTATCAGTTGCTATACATAATCTTTTTTTACTCATAAAAAATCCTCACTAATTACGAATCATACTTTATCAACTAATCTATTTTTTTTCAATAAATTACAATTCTACTCTTCTTTCTCGATTCTTCTCTATTTTAGAGAATAAAAAATTTGTAACTCTACTAACTAGAAAAAGCGCCTATTAAATGGTAAAATCTTTACGTATGAA
This sequence comes from Bacilli bacterium, assembly GCA_051891155.1. GTDB lineage: Bacteria > Bacillota_I > Bacilli_A > RFN20 > CAG-449 > UBA3210. The sequence continues at coordinate 3,280 of JBJFEV010000161.1, read as the reverse complement.
AATTAATTTAAATAAAGATGACTTAGCAAAAGTCCAAAATCTATTGCAAACAAACGAAAATAACATTCAAGTTTCTGCGATATTTAATGAATACTTAATGGAATATGATAAGAACATAACTAAAAAATCATTAAATAAATATGCTGGAACTGAAAAAGAAAAATATAGCAAGGCCCTTTTATATGATGAGTTTAATATGAAAGAAGCATCATCTTTTGAAGTTGAAGTTTTACAAAAACACGCTATTAAATACATCGAAAGAGTAAATCCTAAAGAATACGAAGAAAATCCATATTATCAAAATATTAATATTAACAATAAAAAATATAAAAAATGGAATTTACATTATGACTCATATATACCATATGAATTATTTCCTTTGGATGATTTAGAAGTAGATGAAGAGAACTTTTTCCTTGAAAAATTAAAATTTGGCTATATGGAACAATCATTTCCTTTTGTAGCGGTAAGTGAAAATGATGTGATATGGATGAGCGTGATACCACATGAAATAGAAACGATGAAAAAAGGTATATCTCTCGCTAATGGAAATATCATAACCTTTGGACTAGGATTAGGTTACTTTGCCTATATAGCCTCATTGAAAGAAGAAGTTAAATCTATAACAATCATTGAAAAAAACAAAGATGTAATTTCCTTATTTAAGCAATTTATTCTTCCTCAATTTAAGGAAAAAGAAAAAATTCACATTATTCAACAAGATGCCTTTTCTTTTTTAAATGATAAAAATAATTTTGAAAATATTTCATTTGTCTATGTCGATATATTCCATGGCGCAGAAGATGGAATATATTCATACTTAAAATTTAAAAAAGAAGAAAAGAAATATCCTTCTATTAAATTTGATTATTGGTTAGAAGAATCACTAATTGCCTATGTAAGAAGAACCTTAATTTCCTTAATAGAAGAATCTTTACAAGGATATGATGATTCTGACTATAAAGGTGATGATGACTATAGTCTTCTTATCTCCTCCTTATATTATAAATTAAAGGATTATAATATATCGTCCTATAAAGATATACAAAATTTATTATCTAAAAAACATATTTTACAATTAATTAAAATATAAAAGAGCAAATTGCTCTTTTTTATTGACACAAATTAAAAGATGACTATAATTAAAAATAGTTTGTTTTAAAACTAATTTTAAGGAGGAAAAAATGGATCAATTACCTATTGGTTATCGTTTAAAAAGGACGTTTCATGCCTTTAACGATTCAGTAAAAAGAAAAGTCCATCAAAGTGGAATCAACTTTACTACTTTCTACATCCTCACATTCTTAAACAAAAATTTAGAATGTGGAAATCGTGAAATAACGCAAAAGGACATATGCAAATTCATATCTTTAAAAGCCCCAACAATATCTATCACTTTACAAAATATGGAGATTGATGGATATATAATACGTACTAAATCGCAAAAAGATAGTCGAAATACATTTGTTCAATTGACAGAAAAAGGGATCGAACTAGCAAATAAGATGAAGCAATTTTTTCAAGAAACTGATGTACAAATTGTAAATATATTCACTCAAGATGAATATCAATCGCTTTGCTTATTGCTCGATAAAGTTTACAAATATTTAAAGGAGGATAACTAATGTTAAAATTACTAAAATACGTTAAAAAATATTGGTATTTAGCGCTCCTTGCACCAACTTTCATGTTCTTGGAAGTACTGATGGATATGCTTTTAACTCAATATATGGAAAAGATGGTGGACTTTGGCGTTCAAACTAATAATATTGATAATATTATCAAATATGGAATGCTGATGTTGTTATTTTTATTCATCGGTGTTGCTTGCGGTGTCCTTTCTGGTGTATTTACCAATCTCACCTCATTCAAGTTTTCTAATGATTTACGAAAAGACGTCTTCAAAAAGATTATGTATTTATCTTATAATCAAACCGATAAATTTTCTACTGGCTCATTAGTAACCAGAGTAACAAATGACATTACTCAAGTACAAAATTTATTGTCGATGGCTTTAAGAACATTTGTAAGAGCTCTCTCGTTCTTTGTTCTTGGTATTGTTTTCACCTTAAACATCAATATAGAATTTGGATATATTTTACTTATCATTCTACCTATTGAAATTATTATCATCCTAATCTTTATCAAACTAGCTTTCCCAATTTTTGGAATTATTCAATCTAAGTTAGATAAAGTTAATACCGTCGTACACGAGAATTTATCTGGTGCTCGTGTTGTAAAAGCCTTCTGTAAAGAAGATTATGAATTTGATCGTTTCAAAAATGCTAACGATGAATATACACAAAAGAATTTATATGTTGGAAAAATTTCTGCTTTCTTAATGCCAATATTAATGGTAATTGTCTATATTGGACAAATGGTTATCTATTATATTGGAGGTAATTCAATCTTAGAAGCTAGCAAAAATGCTTTGAAAATAAATAGTATGATCTTAGTTGGTGAAATCTCCCAAGCAATTACATACATTTCAATGATTTGTATGTCTATTATGATGTTTGGTATGATCTTCACCTCCCTTGCAAGAGCGACTGCTTCGGCGAAAAGAATAAATGAAGTTCTTGATTGTGAATTAGAAATTAAAGATGGTAATCAAGAGATAAATAGCGATATGAAAGGTACTTTAGAATTTAAAAACGTATCATTTAATTATCCTGGAGCAAGTAATCCTACTTTAGAAAATATTTCATTTAAAGTTAATAAAGGAGATATCATCGCCATCGTTGGTGCTACTGGATCTGGAAAATCTACTTTAGTTAATTTAATCACTAGATTCTATGATGTTACTAAAGGAGAAATCTATGTAGATGATGTTAACGTCAAAGATTATAAACAAAAAGATTTAAGAAATAAGGTTGCTATATGTCTACAAAAAGCAGAGTTATTCTCTGGAACAATTAAAGAAAATATAAAATGGGGCAAACAAGATGCGACTGACGAAGAAGTATTAGAAGCCGCTTCAATTGCTCAAGCTAGTGAATTTATCTTATCGAAAGAAAAAGGATTTGATGAATATGTTGAGGAGAAAGGTACTTCTCTATCTGGTGGACAAAAGCAAAGATTATCAATTGCTAGAGCTATCATCAAAAAACCAGAAATAATGATTTTTGATGATTCAACATCGGCATTAGATTTAGTCACCGAAGCCAAAATTTATCAAGCGATGAATGAAAAAATTAAAGACATTACTAAGATTGTAGTTGCACAAAGAATATCAAGTGCTAAAAACGCGGACAAGATTATTGTTTTAGACAATGGACAA
>JBJFEV010000160.1:0-4480 GCA_051891155.1 Bacilli bacterium | reverse complement strand
ATTGGATTTGGAATGATGGCGCGCGCGGAAGTATGTTTAATATGTGCTCAAAAAGGCGTTGATTCAGGAATTATTTCTTCTTCAATTATGCCTTTTATCCTCCTACTAATTGTAATTACTTCTTTCATTACTCCAGTGTTATTAAAACTAACTTATAAAGGAGAATTGGGAATAGAAGAAGTACAGATTGAAGAAAAAGAAGTAGCGCATATAAATCAATAGTATAAACACCTATAAGGTGTTTTTCTTTTGCACAAAATTTTAATGCTATATACTATAATAATAATATTTTTATAGATTTTTATGATTTAATATATTTTTATAGGAGTATTCTACCATGAAGTCACAAAAAACATTTTTCCAATTATTTATTCCTATTTTTATTGAATTAATTTTTACTGTATTAATAGGTTTTGTCGATACATTTATGCTCAGTGCCATTGGTGATAAACAAGTCGGTGCTGTTGGAACCGCTAACTCGTTTATTTCTATATTTGTTATATCTTTTAATATTATCAGTTCTGGTATGATGGCAGTTATGACCCAATATATAGGAGCTAAAAAAGAAAATGTGGCCCAAAAAGCATTGAGTATTGGATTAAGTATTAATTTAGTTCTAGGCATAATTATTTCTCTTCTTTTTATCTTCTTTACTCCTCAAATATTAACTATGATGAAGATAGCTCCTGGATTAAAAGAAGATGCAATTGTATATACGCAACTCATCGGTGGTACATCACTTATCGTGGCTATAACTCCTTTGTTAAATACATATTTACGGGCATTTGGTTGCACTACTTCTCCTTTAATTGTGACTTTGACAGGAAATATCATAAACATAGTATTTAACGCGATATTTATTTATGCTTGTTCAATGGGAGTTTTTGGTGTAGCTTTAGCGACTATTATTTCTCGTATTGTTATGTTCGTCTGCTTAATTATATTAGTTAATGTTATGGTGAAAAAAGATGATCGTAAATTGGAATTAACATCATTTGAAATATTTAAACAAATATTTAGAATAGGACTTCCTGCTGCTTTAGAAACAATTATGTACAATATATCAATGTCTATAGTTATGACATTTGTTAATATGATGGACCCTGATGGATTAAACGCTACAATAAAATCTTACTGCGGACAGATTACTAATTTTTGCTATATTGCCTCTTTAGCTATGGCGGTGAGCAATTCGATTTTAGTGGGATGGAAAATAGGTGAAGGAAAATACGATGAATGCTTTATAATCACCAAAAAACATTGTATAATTGCAATATTGTGTGGTTCAGTTGCAGCATTAATTGTTACCATTTTGGGTCGACCATTAATGGGAATCTTTACTAAAGATGAAAATATTTTGCGCATCGTTCCTATCATATTTGCTATCGATATCTTTTTAGAGGTCGGAAGAGCAACTAATATGGTTATTGGACAAGCACTAAAAACAGCAGGAGACGCAGTATTTACTGTAGTTATTTCAATTATATTTACTTTGATATGCGCTGTTGGAGGAACATATTTATTTGGTAATCTTTTAGGATTGTTAATTATAGGAACTTGGATTGGACTTGCACTTGATGAATTTGGACGTGGAGTTTTAATGATGATGAGATGGAACAGTAAAAAGTGGGTAGATAAAGTCATTGTTAAAAATAATTAAATTGGAGTCAAGTTATGAAAAAACAAGAAGTATTTGGATTAATTATTTTATTTATATGTGCAGTGATATGGGGAAGTGCATTTATTGCACAAAGTATGGCTGCGGGCAAGATTGGCGCCTGGATGTATAATGGCTGTAGATTTTTAGTCGGAGGTATCATATTAATTCCTTTAATCATCATTTTAGATTTGAAGAAAAAGAAAAGAGAAGATGTGGAAGAAGATAAAGATAAAAATAAAAAGCCTTTCTATTATTTGTTAATCGCGGGATCAATCATCGGTTTATTACTTGCGCTTGCTTCATTTTTACAACAAAAAGGAATTGAAACCATTCCAGCTGGGAAAGCGGGATTTATAACCGGTTTCTATTTAGTTCTTGTCCCTATATTTAGTTTTATATTCTTTAGGCAAAAACTTAAATTGCATATATACATTGCTGCTGTTTTAGGATTATTAGGATTATATTTATTAAGTGTTACTGATGGATTTAGTTCGATAGCGGTTGGTGATATTTATGTAATTGCTTGCGCATTTGTGTTTACATTACAAATTTTAGGAGTAGACTATTTTGTAAAAAAAGTTGATCCAATAAAATTATCTTGTGTTCAAATGTTATTCTGTGGAACTTTTTCTTTGATTCTCTCTTTATGTACGGAAAAAACAACTTGGAATGATATCGTCAATTGTTTAGGACCTATTTTATATGCTGGTATTATGTCTTGTGGAGTGGCTTATACTTTACAAATAGTCGGTCAAAAATTAGTTAATGCTACAATAGCTTCCTTAATTATGTCACTTGAATCAACATTTTCTGTAATATTTGGGGTAATAATTCTTCATGAGTATTTATCACCAAGAGAAATTTGGGGCTGCGTTGTTATGTTTTTAGCAATATGTATTTCACAAATTGATTTTAAACAAATTTTTGATAATATATTTCATAAGAAAAAAGAAGTATAAAGTGTTTTAGGTGTTTAGAAAACTAAACATCTTTTTATTTTTATAAAATTATTGATATAATATTTTTACAAAAATCCAATAAAAAGAAAGATTAATTCGTATTTATGATGGTTATGGAACTACACGATATTTTTTTACAGCTGAAAAAAGGCGATTTTTCCAAATTTGATGAATTTTATGAATGTAGTAAAAAGGTAATTTTCTACAATATACTTTCATATTGCAAAAATTATGATTTAAGTGAAGATCTCTTACAAGAAACATATGTTAAATTTTTATCTAAGATCGATAAGATCGATGATGAAGTCAATGTTTTAGGCTATTTGATGACTACTTCGAAAAATATAGTTTTAGATTTCTTTAAAAAGAACAATAAAATTTTATATCAAGATGAAGAAATTATTATTCCGAGCAATGATCCTCATCAGGTTGATGAAATTGAACTGGTTGAAAAAATTAAAAAAATATTGAATCAAAAAGAATTCTTAATATTTATTCTTCATGTATTAGATGATATGACATTTGAAGAAATAAAGAAAATTGTTAATAAACCATTAGGCACTGTCCTTTGGTCATACAATAATGCGATAAAAAAAATAAGGAAGGAAATGGAGGTAAGAGTATGAAAAATATTGATGATAAAGATATAAAAGAAATGTTTTCTAATTGTGAAAAATATGAAATTAAGAAAACCTCTTCATCTATTTTGAATAAATATAATTCATTAGAAGAGACAAAGACGGAAAAAAATAAAAAATGTAAACTTATTGTAATACCTTTAACTTCTCTTGCTTTATGTCTATCTATCGCATTAGTTATCGTATTAAATGTGTTTGATTTTTCAAATAAAGAAGAAACAGGAGACATATCCGCGAATAAGTATTTATCGCAACAAATTTTCACATTTATGTCATTTTTTAAAGGCAATCAAAATAATTCATTAAGTGTTATGCCGCAAAAAAATATCGATCAAACTGCCTTTTCTTCAGTAGTGGATAAATATGAAAAAATACAAGGTGGTGTCAGAGATTTATTTTCTATAGAAGATAATATTTTAGAAGTAAAAGAAAGTAATTTCACTTATTTAGGTGTTACATATAAATATCAAATAGATTATTCTTCTTCCAATAATACTTGCATTTCTTCTTTATATTATAATGAATTGTTAGTTGATGATAATGATAATGAATTATTATTAGAAGGTATTTTCTCGTATTTAGATTCTTATTATTACGTAAATATTGAAAGTGAAAGCAAAGAAAAGAAAAATAGAGTAGAAGAAGAAGTGACCACAATATTAAGAAATGTTGATGAAACAAAGGATTCAAAAGTATATATAATGGAAAAAGAAAATGAATATAAAGGTAATAAAACTGAAAACTCATACTCTTTCAAAACATACAATTCTTACCAAGATATGTTAAATAAAAAATTAGCTTCGGTTATTGAATATGAGAAAGAATATGAATTCATCAATGTATCTTATCAATCAAAAGAAGAAGAATTTGAATTTGAAGACATAACGCAAATTAATGAATCTAATTATGTTTTCCGTTATGACGATGACGATTTAGATATCAATAATTTATTGATTAAGTTGACTTATAATGTAGATTTAAGTCGCACTTATGTAGCTAATGATTTAACAATTACAAAAAATTAAAAAAAAGACCAATAAAAAAAAGAACTTAACCGTATTTATATTGAAAGCAATATAAAAGGAGAAAGTAAATTATGAAAAAATTGTTATTGTTATCGTCTATATCTATTTTTCTAACAGCGGGGTTTGTAAGTTGCTCACCTTCTAATGTGCAAACTGTTAAGAAAACACAAAAGAATATTTTTACCCTTCAAGCAGCAA
>JBJFEV010000159.1:0-4573 GCA_051891155.1 Bacilli bacterium | reverse complement strand
GTTTATGCCCTTATTGCTCTTGGTTATACCATGGTTTATGGTATCGCCAAAATGCTTAACTTTGCGCATGGTGATCTGATCATGGTCGGAGGCTATACTGTATACGTAACCTTCGGACTAATGGGATTTCCAATACTCGCCATCATCTTTGCTATCATCTTTTGTACCATACTTGGAATATGTGTTGAAAAGTTTGCGTACAAACCATTAAGAGGAGCTTCACCTCTTGCCGTATTAATTACTGCGATTGGTGTTTCATATTTACTTCAAAGTTTAGCTTTCTTGATTTTTAAATCTAACCCTAGAATGATAGACTTATTCCCACGTCTTAGTACAAATCAAAAAACTATTATCACATTAGTTACTGCCCTTGTTGTTATGGCAGCTTTAACTTTATTTATCAATTTTACTCGTATTGGTAAAGCGATGCGTGCCGTTTCCGAAGATAAAGGTGCATCTCAATTAATGGGTATTAATTCCAATATGATTATTTCTATCACATTCGCAATCGGTTCCGCTTTAGCGGCTATCGCTGGTGCTTTCTATTTATTAAAAACACCTGCTGTAACTTATACCATGGGATCTATGCCAGGTATTAAAGCCTTCACCGCTGCGGTAATTGGAGGAATTGGTTCAATTCCAGGGGCGATGGTAGGAGGTTTATTGCTTGGATTAATTGAAGAGATTTGTTCTTCTGTTCCTGGTTTATCATCTTATACAATCGCCATTGAATTTAGTATTTTAATTGTTATTTTACTTGTAAGACCATCTGGTATCTTAGGTAAAAAGAGAAGAGAGAAGGTGTAATAGTATGGATACTTCAAACCCAAACGAAAGCTACTTCACCGCAATTAAAAGAAGATTTAAGCTTAAAAATTATCTAGTTTATATTTTCTTTATTGTGTTTTTGTTAATCGCTTCCCCTTTATCTATTGCTGGTGGTTTAAAAACCTCTACTCAAATCTTATTTGAACAAATTGGTTATACCATCATCGGTGTTATCTCATTATCACTTGTAGTTGGTTTCTTAGGAGAACTATCTTTAGGACATGCTGCTTTTATGAGCATCGGTGCCTTTATCGGTATGTATTTCCAAAAGACTTGTTTAAGTGGACTACATGATGTTTCACCTTTACTATCCTTAATCATCGCGATGGTTGTTGGAGGTTTAGTCGCTGGATTATGTGGTGTTATTGTTGGTTTACCAGCATTAAGACTTAAAGGCGATTATCTTGCTATTGTCACTTTAGCATTTGGTGAAATCGTCAAGATTTTATTCCAACAAATTCCTATCTTTGGAGGAGCTATTGGATTTAACAATAGAGGTTATAAATATGACTCTACATATTTATTTATCATTATCTTCATCGTCGCATTACTCGCTGTTATCTTAGTTAAAAACTTAATTAAGAGTAAACATGGTCGCGCTATTAAATCAATTAGAGATAATGAAATTGCTGCCAAAGCAATGGGCGTCAATGTCACTTATTATAAATTATTAGTATTTGTTCTTTCCGCTGTTCTTGCTGGTGTTGCTGGCGTTTTATATGGAGCTAGTAAAAACCAAATAGACGCTACTACATTCAATTATAACTATTCAATTAACAATATGCTTGTTATGGTTGTAATTGGAGGAATGGGTAATATTCATGGATCAATTATATCCGCTATTGTCGTAACATTCTTAAATGTTAAGTTACAAGTCATCTTTGAAGGTGATAAAGCCGCAATTAAGAATATTATCTATGCTGTAATCTTAATTGTTATTGTTGTTTATAATAACGCTCCATCCTTAAAAGGATTTAGAGAGAAATATAATTTTAGGAAACTATACAATTTCTTAAAGAAGAAGATCAAACGGTTATTATTTAAGAATATCGATGAAAAGAAGGAAAAAGAAAAAGAAGAGGAAGACATCAAAGAATTTGGTGTTGACTGGTCAAAGATTCCAACTAAAATCGATATGGATGAAATAGTATCGACCGGACTTGATGTAGGAAGTCCTATCGATAAAGAAGAAGGAGGTAAATAATATGGAAGAAAAAGAAGTATTATCGCCTCAAGAAGAAAAAGAAATTATCATTAAAACAGAAAATCTTGGTATTTCATTCCGTGGATTAAAAGCGGTTCAAAATTTAAATTTAGAAATTAGAAAAAATCAATTATATGGACTCATTGGTCCAAATGGTGCAGGTAAAACTACAGCATTCAATATTATCACCGGTGTTTATAAACCTACAACTGGTAAATATTATTTATGCGGAGAAGATGTAACTGGTCTTTCTCAACAAGAAATATGTAAAAAAGGCATTGCTCGTACTTTCCAAAACATTCGTCTTTATAACAACATGTCTGTTATTCAAAATGTTATGGTCGGTATGGCTAATAATCCTCTTTACAAATGTAATCTAGCCCAAACTATTTTCCGTACTCCTCGCTTTTTCAAAACAGAAAGAGCGATGCGTCAAGCCGGAAAAGAATTACTACAAGTATTCGGTCTATACGAACTAAGAAACGAACAAGCAAGCAATCTACCTTATGGTAAACAAAGAAAATTAGAAATTGCTCGTGCTTTAGCGACTAATCCTAAGTTATTATTACTTGACGAACCAGCTGCGGGCATGAACGAAGAAGAAACACGTGAACTTATGAATACCATTCGTTTTGTCCGTGATAAATTCGATATCACCGTTTTACTAATTGAACATGATATGAAGTTAGTATCTGGTATTTGTGATGAAGTAACAGTATTAAATTTTGGTCAAGTATTAACGCAAGGACCAACTAAAGAAGCACTTGCTAACAAAGAAGTTATTAAAGCATATCTAGGAGGAGATGAAGAAGATGGAAACGAATAATCAAGAAGCAAAAACTCCAATACTAGAAGTAAAAGATCTATATGTTAATTATGGTATGATCAAGGCCATTAAAGGTGTTTCATTTGAAGTATATGAAGGGGAAATTGTCTCCTTAATTGGTGCAAATGGTGCTGGTAAAACCACGATTATGCATGCGATTAACCATCTCATCGATTCACAAGGTGGACAAATCATTTTTGAAAACAATGATTTAACTAAAATCGCTCCTCATAAAATTGTTAAATTAGGATTAACACAAGTTCCAGAAGGAAGACGTGTCTTCTCTGAATTAAGTGTTAAAGATAATTTAATTTTAGGAGCTTATTCACGTAAAGATAAAAAAGAATTTGAAGAAACATTAAACTCTGTTTATGAAAAATTCCCAATTCTAAAGGAAAGAGAAAATCAAGAAGCAGGTACTTTGTCTGGAGGCGAACAACAAATGCTTGCTGTAGGTCGTGCCCTTATGTCACATCCGAAAGTTCTTCTTCTTGATGAACCTTCTATGGGCTTATCTCCTTTATACGTTGATATTATCTTTAAAACAATTAAAGAAATCAATAAAGCGGGAACAACTATCTTCTTAGTTGAACAAAACGCAAAAAAGGCTTTAAGTATTGCTGATAGAGCTTATGTAATTGAAACTGGTAATATCACTAAAGTTGGAACCGGCAAAGAATTACTTAATGATGAAGATGTCATCAAAGCATATTTAGGTGGATAAAACTTATTACGTATCACATTGTGATGCGTTTTTTATAAAAATAAATTTATTAGCATCTATTTTCTTGTTCTAAGTTTCTTCAGATGAAGCGACTTCTACATTTACCAAAGAAGAAAACTTTATTTTTCTACTTAAATAATAATAATGATGATAATATATATTTATAAACATTGTCATTTTTGGAGGTTATCATGAAAAAACCATTTTTCCTACTATTTGCAGCCACTTTACTATTCTCATGTGGTCTTTCTATTGTCAATCCATCTGAAGTCTTGAGTGAAGAAATAGATTCTTCTAATACAACTAGTGAAAAAGAAGAAGTTACTTCTATCACAACATCATCAGAAATAATCACTTCTATAGAATACTCTTCTGTAGAAGAAAACACATCTATTCCTGAAACTTCTGAAGTTACTTGTGAAATCGATACTTACTGGAATCCAACATATTTTGTAGCGGAAAAAGGTTATATTTATTGTGATTTTAATTGTGCCGTAGACTGGGATATGGTTTATATGTATGCTTGGAATGCAGTAGGTACAGGTTTAGATACTTCTTGCACCATTTGGCCAGGAGCTCAAATGACAAAAGATGAAATAACTGGTTATTTTAAGTGCTATATAGGTGATGATATTATGGCAGCAAACATTATCTTGAGTAATGGTGAGGAAAATAAGACTGAAACATTGGCTTATTATTCACATGCTCCATTACTAGTATTCATTGATAATTCATTAAATTACAAATGGCTAAATATTAATCATGAGGAACCATTTAGTGAATGGCTAATATCAATAAATATGATTGATTTTATAGAACTTGAGGACTGGTCTAATGGAACATCTCATCCAGAATTACCAACTGGTAGTGAAGATTTAACTATTTCATCTTCAGGAACTCCAATTGGATCATATTCCCTAAATACTGGAAAATTCTATCATAATATAGATACTACTACAGGCGAACCAATTGCTACTTGGCGTATTTATCA
>JBJFEV010000158.1:0-4582 GCA_051891155.1 Bacilli bacterium | reverse complement strand
CTTGTGGTGCAAGAATATATCTCTTTTCACCATCTACATAATTAATTAAACAGATATTTGCATTTCTGTTTGGATCGTATTCAACAGTTGCTACTTTACCAACGATATTGTCTTTGTTTCTCTTGAAATCAATTACACGGTATTTAGTTTTGTTTCCTCCACCAATGTGACGGCATGTAATCATACCTGTGTTATTACGTCCACCAGTTTTCTTTAGTGTGACTAACAAACTTTTTTCAGGAGTATTTGTTGTGATTTCAGCGAATGTTGAATTTGTCATATGTCTACGACCAGCGGAAGTAGGCTTATATGTTCTGATTGCCATAATTTTTTTCTCCTATATTCGACTTAATGTCTTATTCGTTTTCTTCTTTATATAAGTTGATGTTATCTTCTGGAGCGATAGTAACGATTGCTTTCTTGTAAGCAGGTACTGTTCCTTCGAAACGTCCAACTCTCTTTACTTTTGCAGCAACGTTGATAATCTTAACATCAACAACTCTGATATCAAAGATTTGTTCAACTGCTAATTTAACTTGAGCCTTATTAGCGTTTTTAGCAACTTTCATAGTTACTTTATTTTGTTCTTTTTGTAATTGCATTGACTTTTCTGTAACGATTGGAGCAATGATTACATCGAAACTATTAATTTGTGGAGCAGCAAATTTTCTTTCTTGAACTACTACTGCTTCTTCTTTCTTTTTACGTGGCATTACTTGAGACCCTCCTCAACCTTCTTAATAGAAGTTTTTGTGAAAATTACGCTTCCATTATTTAATAAATCATAAACACAAACATTGTTTGTTGTAACGATTGTAACACCTGCAATGTTTCTTGCGCTTAATACTAAGTCATCAGCATCATCTTCAACAACGATTAATGATTTTGCTTTAGCATTGATTGCTTTTAAGATTGCGACCATTGCTTTTGTGTTAGCACCATCTAGTTTGAATGAATCAACTACGATAATGTCTTTTTCTTGAGCTTTAAGAGTTAAAGCTGATTTAACCGCTAAAGCGTGTTCTTTCTTGTTTTGTGCTAGTGTGTAGTTTTGATTTCCTGTTGGGCCAAATACTACGCCACCATGTCTCCATAATGGTGATCTTGTTGAACCAGCTCTTGCACGGCCAGTTCCTTTTTGTCTCCAAGGTTTTTTACCTCCGCCGGAAACTTCAGCTCTTGTTTTTGTCTTTGCTGTAGCTTGACGTTGATTTGATTGGTAAACTTGGACAGCGTCGAAGATGACTTGTTCATTAACTTCAACATTGAATACTTCTGGAGCAACAGTCATTGATTTAACAACAACTTCGCCAGCTTGATTAACTACTGGAAGAGTTACTTTTTTGCTTGCCATATTCTATTCTCCCTTCTTTGTCCAATCAACTAAAGGTTTAACTTCTTGTTTTGTACCTTTTTGAACCTTAACAGCTGATCTAACTGTAACGATTGATTTCTTTGGTCCTGGTACAGCGCCTTTAATTAATAATGCATTTTGTTCTGGATTAACACCAACAACTAATAGATTTAAGATAGTTGCTTGTGTATTACCATGATGACCTGCTGATTTTTTACCTTTCATAACGCCACGGTTGTAACGACCGTTTGTAGCGAATGAACCAGATCCTCTGTGGTATCCTGAACCGTGACCTTTAGGTCCGATTTTGAATCCATAACGTTTAATTGCGCCGCTGAAGCCTTTACCTTTGCTTACGCCTGTAACATCAACGATATCGCCTGCTGCAAAGATGTCGCATGTGATTTTATCACCAACGTTGTAATTCATTTCATCACCTTGTAATTCAGCTAATTCATATTTAGGTGTTGTATTTGCTTTTTTGAAGATACCTAATTCAGCTTTATTGCAACGGTTTTCTTTCTTTTCTTCATAACCGACTTGGATAGCATTGTAACCGTCTGTTTCTTCTGTCTTAACTTGTGTAACAACATTTGGTAAGACTTCGATGACTGTTACAGGATACATTGTGCCATCAGCTGCGAAGACTTGGGTCATACCCATTTTTCTTCCTAAGATTGATTTCATATTGGTTTCCCTGCCCTTCCTTATAATTTAATTTCGATGTCAACACCAGCTGGTAAATCTAAGTGTTGTAATGCGTCAATAGTTTGTTTTTGTGGATTGACGATATCGATTAATCTCTTGTGGGTTCTAATTTCGAATTGTTCGCGAGCATCTTTATATTTGTGAACCGCACGTAGAATTGTGTAGACTTGTTTCTCTGTTGGTAGAGGGATTGGTCCAACAATTCCTGCTCCTGTAGCTTTCGCTGCATTGATAATCTTTTCGACTGATAAGTCTAAGATTTTGTGATCATATGCTTTTAAGCGAATTCTAATCTTTTTTGATTTTGCCATAGTTTCTTTCCTCCTATTTGTCTAAATCGTGGCTAGACATTCCGCTCCATGTGAGTGACCTGATCTTATTTTTTTGGCCGTTGAATCCGAGCTATGACAACGGATTTCGGCGTTCAGCAATCTCCCATATCAACGCGTTTATCTTCAAAAGACTCGACCTTTTCTACTATACTAGAATCACATATTAGTGTCAACAATTTTTTTGATTATTTTTTTCTTTGTTAAATATTTATTAATGATTATTGTTTTTAGTAATATAATTTATATTTTATAAATAAAGCGTACGCGCGTACATGCGCGAGGATTTATATATTTATTGTTAACGGGTGTCCGTGTTTCAAGAATGACTATAAAAAGAAAAAAGAAACTATTCTTTCATAGTTTCTCCTATCTTTTTTTGATAAATTGCATAAGAATAAACACATCCACAGTATTGTTGATTATACAAATTATATTCTCTTCTTAACTCATATGAACGATTAATTCCGTTTTTCTTTTTAAAATCAGAATAGAAATATTTTGTATGATACTTAGAAGATAATTCTTCTCCGATACGATTTAAAACTTGGGAATTTTTTTGTCTTGAAATAGTCATCACTGTACAAAAATAATCAAATCCATGTTCATCAGCATATTTATATGCTTCATCCATTCTTAAAGTAAAGCATAGAAAGCAACGTTTTCCACCCTCTGGTTCATTTTTATATACCTCTAATTTTTTTGTGAATTCTTCATTTTTATATTCAAATTCAACCAATTTTACATCATTATTATTTTTTTCATTAAATATTTCTATGTATTTTTTTAGTTCATTTAAGCGTCTAAAATACTCATCAGAAGGATAAATATTGGAATTTGGATATAAGATGGTTATATCAAAAAAAGGTGCTAAAAACTCCAAAGGGTAAGTAGAACAAGGCCCACAGCAAGCATGGAGAGCAATGGTTGGTCTTTTACCCGCTTTAACAATTTTATCTAATTCTATTTGGCTTTTTTGATAATAATTGATCTTTGTATTATTCTCATCCATGGATAAACATACTATCTCCAAAAGAGAAAAACCTATATCTCTTTTCAACTGCTTCTTGATAAGCTTTAAGAATAAATTCTCTACTTGAAAAAGCCGAAACAAGCATAATTAATGTTGATTTAGGAAGATGGAAATTAGTAATCAAAGCATCTATCGCTTTAAATTTATAGCCAGGATAAATAAAAATCGATGTATCTCCTTTACATTCTTTAAATGTTCCATACTTTTGCATTATTGATTCTAAAGTTCTTGTTGAAGTAGTACCAATGGCAATAATTCTTCTTCCTTCTTCTTTAGCTTTATTTAGAATTGAAGCAGTTTCCTTCCTCATTTCATACATTTCTGAATGCATATGATGTTCTAAAACATTATTAACTTTTACAGGTCTAAATGTTCCAAGTCCCACGTGAAGAGTAACATCGCATACTATTACTCCCTTTTTTTCTAATTTTTCAAATAATTCTTTAGTAAAATGAAAACCAGCAGTTGGTGCGGCAGCAGATCCTTCCACTTTCGCATACACTGTTTGATAGCGGGAATTATCTTCACATTGAGTGTGAATATATGGAGGTAAAGGCATTTTTCCAAGTTGATCAAGAATTTCGAATAAAATTCCTTGATAAAGAAGTCTCATTCTTCTAATTCCTTCATCAAGTATCTCTTCACATTGCGCTTTTAACTCACCATTACCAAAAGTAATAATCGTACCAATTTTTATTGTTTTAGCATTCCCACATAAACATTCCCATAAATCTTCTCCTAAATCTTTCAGAAGAAGTACTTCTACATGGGCGCCTGTTTCTTCTTTTACACCAAAAAGACGAGCTGGGATAACTTTAGAATTATTTCTAACAAGCACATCTCCAGGTTGAAGATACTTTTCTATCTCAAAAAAACACTCTTCATGAGTAATAGTCTCTTTCGTTTTATCAAGCACCATCAAGCGAGAATGATCTCTTTCACTTGCAGGAGTTTGAGCAATAAGTTCTTCTGGTAAGTTATAAAAATATGTTTCCTTTTTGTATATTTTATCGTCCATTTTATTCATCTTCTTTCTTTAAAGTTTCTAATTCCTTTTTTCTCTCTTCACTTAGTTTTTTGCCTAAATGTTCGTACGCTAGAGGCAAACAAATTCTTCCCCTAGGCGACCTTGCAATAAAACCATTTTGTAATAAATAC
>JBJFEV010000157.1:0-4618 GCA_051891155.1 Bacilli bacterium | reverse complement strand
TAGAACTTTCTAACATCTTTTCACAAAAAGCAGATCTTCCTAGTACCGAAGGAGATAAATTTTTATTTACAATCCATCTTAATGCTTCTTCCCTAGTACCTTCAAAATATTTATTAAAAAAATGTATACCTTGTGCCATAGAAGTGGCTACTAGATTATATTCTTCTTTACTTATTATCTTAGAAGCTAATTCATCTTTATAAATCCATTTCTTGTTATTTTGGTAGTGGTAGCATCTAGCAAATGCACTGACTAAAGCAGTCATATTTTTTTCTTTCATTGAAATCACCTAATTACTTAATACACCTATTAGTAATAGATTACAATTCTTGAAATTTTACTTATTTTGTGGTAATATAAAGGCGTAGTAAAGAAGGAAAAAAGAATATTTTTCTTCTTTTTTTATTTCTTTGAAAAAATAAGATGATGAAAGAAACTAATATTATAAAAAGAAGGAATTCTAGTTCGATCATTTCCTCTTGCCATTTTTCATCTCTTTGTATTTCTTGGTTTTGCTGAAGATCAAAAAAAGTTCTTATACCAAATTTATTAGATAAAAGTAAAGAAGGACACCACGATGAAATATCTTCATCTTGATAATATTTGATTTCTCCATAAGAGGCAGAACACGAATTGCCTCCCTCTAAAATATTTTTAGCCATAGCAAAATCATTAAGCAATACACTCGTTTGCATTACTCTTCCATATGGATTATGTTTTATTATCGACAATATACCATCCTTCTTAAGCAAGTGACTAAGTTCGTTAACGACTCTTTCTTTATCATCGATATATTCTAAAACATTATGACATATATTATAATCGAATGATTCTTCCTCCATTTCATAACAAGCAGAGATATCGCCCTCAATTTGTCTATAATCATAATCTTTCCATGCTTTTTTATAGCTTCTTGTGAAGGTTCTATAGCTATTACTTCATTAGAAGAAGCATAAAACGAAGAAATGACGCTATGCCACTTCCAAAATCTAATATTCTTTTTCCTTTTAAAGGACCCATTTGCTTTAAAACTATCTTTTTAGCTAGTTTTTCACAAACAGGTAATTTATTTACTGAGTGCATGCATCATTCTCCCCTATTTCTATTTTTTTAAAATAGCTACCCCTAGTCCTTTTAATTCCCCTTCAAAGATAGTATCAGTTAATAAGTTTATATAACCTTTATATTGATTTAAAGATAAATCCTCATCTTCTAAATTAAGGATAACAAGAGTTTCTTTCTCTTCATAAATTCTTAGATATGATAAGTACTTATTTGTTTCCACGAAAGCAATATCACCATATCTAAATTCTTTCATATGTTTAATTGCGATTAATTTCTTTATAAGGTTGAATTGTTCTTTATTAAATTCTTTATCAAAAATCATACCTCTTCGACAATCAGGATCATTACCTCCATCCATCATTTTTTCATCACCATAATATAGAAGTGGTGAACCAGGGAGAGTAAATAAGAGAGTCATTGCTTGTAAGTACTTATTTTCATTTTTACCAAGAGCATAAAAAATTCTATCAGTATCATGAGAACCAACAAGCAAATTAGAGTTATGGTAATATGTCAAAGATTCTTCTCCTCTTTCTCTTTCGATAATTGAAATAAATTCATCAAGAGAAAAACGTTTATTTAATAATCCACGTATCGCGTCATAATAAGTGTAATTCATCACTGAATCAAACTCATCTCCACGAAGATAAGTTCTAGAATCAAACCATATTTCTCCCATGATTAAACAGTCTGGGTTAATACCTTTACATAATTTTCTAAATTCTTTCCAAAAATCATGAGTCACTTCATTAGCTACATCAAGACGATAGCCATCGATATTGAATTTTTCTAAATAATAAGCGGATACATCAAACAAATATTTACGGCATTCTTTATTACTAGTATTCAATTTTGGCATCCAAGGTGAAAAGGAAAAGCCCATATAAGAAGAAGGCATTCTCATTTGGAATGGAAACTCTTCAATAAAATACCAATCCTTATAAATAGAATTTTCTTGATTCTTTAATAAATCTTGGAAGGCAAAGAAGGAAGTAGATGAATGATTGAACACTAAATCTAATATTATCTTAATATCATTTTTATGAAGTTCATCGATGAGTTCTTTAAACTCTTCTTCACTTCCAAGTAATGGATCAATGACCTTATAATCAATAGTGTCATAACGATGAGAACTATTAGCTAAAAATATTGGAGTTAAATATATGGCATCAATTCCAAGTTCTTTTAAGTATGGTATTTTTTGTTTTATTCCTTTTATAGTACCATTAGTTCTAGTGCGAAAATCCATTGGTACATCAAACCAAGAGGAGGAATAGTTATCATCTGTTGGAGCAAATCTTTCAGGGAATATTTGATATATGACCGCACCTTTACTCCAAGAAGGAGTTTTAAAATAAGAAGAATCCGCTTGATATATGACTAAATTAAACATATCAAGAACCTCTTTAGGTTCATTATCAAGGAATTTATAATTACCATAATATCTTGTTTCATTTTTACTAGACAAAACAAAATAATAAGAAAGAGATAGCATAGTAAGAAGTTTACCTTCCATTGTCTTAACATCTTCAATAATTTTATAAGCAAAAGGAGGGATATTTTTATCTTTGTTATTATTTAAAAATTCATTAATCTTTTCTTCTACCCCACGAATTATAATTTGATCAGAAACAATAGCTTCAAAATAATCGTTTTCCTTTGTGGAAGCCACTTTTTTCATATCTAAATAAAATGTTGTGGAAGGTACACCAATTAAGTTTTTCTCTCTAAAATATTTTTCTAAATATGCAATTTGCACTCTTTCCACATCATTTTTCTTTGTTATGAGTCTAATTACATATTTGTGTTCATCTACTTTATAGGCAAATGTTTCATCCATTACGTGATAAATACTTGATAATTCCATTTATTACTCCTTCATATATTCTATATAGTCTATTATACCATAGTTTTTTATAAGAAATAAAAAGAAGAAAAGAGCGATCATACACTTAACATTTCATTAAGTAACTTCTTTTCTTCTTAAAATCTATTTATTCTTCGATTTTATAGTCTTTATCATCTAAATAAAGAATCATGCTACAAGCAAACTTTCCGTTTATGACCGCCATTGGAGTACCTCCAGGTAAAGTTATCCATTGATTAGCAAGAACTAAGTTTTTAGCTCCTTCTAAAGTCATTTTACAAATATCCACTCTTTCATTTGGAGGTAATGCATAAGTCATAAATGAACCTTTATACGAATTCAAATATCGTTTATATGTTAAAGGTGTTAATACATCTACACATTCCATTTCTAATGATGGATAAAGTTCTTGCAATTTTTCTTTCATCAAACTTCCCACTTTATCTTTAAAAGAAATATATTCTTCTTTAGATAATGATTCTAAGTAGTTATAATCTTCTTCACTAGTAGTGATCATCACTTGAATTGTCGTTTCATTTTTCTCATTCACTAAGGAAGGTTCGTATCCATATTGTCGGTAAGAAATATGATGCATTTTTCGAGAAAATAACTCATATTCTGATACTTTTGCCACTTCCGCGACAGTTGTATTAGGAAGTTCATTTTTTGCTTTATATGTAGCGATAACAAAAGAATAGGTATGATATCTTTCTTTATCCTTATCCATCCTTTCATATTCACCTATATTAAATTTATTTTCTAATAATTTGTCTTTTACAAAATGCATATCGCATGTTGATACAACATAATCGCTTTCAACTATATTACCATTTTCTAAAACTATTCCTTTTGTAATACCTTCTTTAATCACTATCTTACTTACTGGAGAATTTAAATATAATTTTCCTCCTTCTTTTAGATATTTTTCTTCTAACCTATTTTGAACAAAACGTGTCCCTCCTACTGGTAAAGAATCATTTTTTAAACAGAAATTAGATAGAGTTTGTAAGAAGTAAAATGCGGAAAATTTACGATTAACAATAGAATGATATAAACTGTATTTTATTTCTTCACTATTAAATCTTGAAGACAATTCTTCAACAGTGATATTTAAATATTTTCTTACTCTAACAAGAGTTCTTAAATCTAATCCTTTATTAGCCAAATCATCAAGTTCATAAGGTACATCCGTATTAGGCTCATACATCCCTAAAGCCTTAATTGCTTTAATTAAAGAAGCTATTTCTTCTTCATCATTTTTCGAAAAACGTAAAAACTCTTTTTCTAACAAATCAATATCTTGATAAAAATGAAACGTATCGTGTTCAAATCTTACATCGTAAAAAGAAATAGGATGAAAAAATTTCGCATCTTCAAAAACTCCTAAATGCTTCCATACTTTATATAATTTTGAATTTTCATTAGTGCCACACATCCAATGTAAACAACCATCTATTTCAACGCCTTTTCTTTTCCAATTTTGTAAAAAACCACCGACATTATTATTCTTTTCATATATAGCAACATCATAACCTTTTTGTAATAGATAAATTCCTGCACTTAAGCCAGAAATTCCTCCTCCAATAATACTTACTTTCTTCATAAAACACCTTCTTTAATTAATAGTAAACAAGTGACATGCTCCCACCACTTATAGAAGTGGGGGCTTCTCGCTCAAGGATTCTT
>JBJFEV010000156.1:0-4628 GCA_051891155.1 Bacilli bacterium | reverse complement strand
TTATTCAGGATTCGAACCTTATTGTCGATTCTGGATTTTTTTTACGCTTACATTTCAACATTTATATCGTATGATTGTAAAGCATTAATGATGTATTTTAATTTAATTTTTTGATTCTTAACTAATTTACTATATAAACTAAAAAAGCCTAAAAATAGGCTTTTTATAACTAATGGTGCCGACTAAGAGATTCGAACTTTTGACCTACTCATTACGAATGAGTTGCACTACCACTGTGCTAAGTCGGCTTCTTTATTAAATATAATTGAATATCTTTATTAAAACAACAAATATTTGCAAAAAATATTAACCGAATAATTTAGAAATTTTATTTATAAAAAAATTAGCACTCTACTATTGACTTTGCTAAAATTGAGCATATAATATAATTAGCAATCTTGATTAAAGAGTGCTAAAAAGGAGGCGTTACATTATGGAAAACAATATGACTGAAAAATTGATTAATGTTATTGGAATAGCTCAACAAATAGCTAAAGATAATTCTTCACTAGAAATCGATGTTCCTCATATTATTAAAGCATTAATGGATGATGATAACTCAATGTTAAAGAATGTCCTACAAAAATGTGATTCAAATCCAAAGATGTTTGATGAGATAGTTACTAACTTTATTAAATCAAAATTTAAATCTAGTAACGTTGACGAAACGAAGATGTATTTAAGCGTTGATGCGAATAATCTTTTAGTGAACGGAGATAAGTATCGTAAAGAATTTAAAGATTCTTATTTATCGACTGAACACATTATTCTTGCATTATTCGATTCAAGGCATTCAATAATATTAAAATTACAAAATGTTCCTAACTTTAATAAAAATAAAGTTAGTCAAGCAATTTTAAAGATTAGAGGTGGAAATAAAGTGGAAGATAGAAATCCAGAAGAAAAATATGAAGTTCTTCAAAAATATGGACGTGATCTTACTGATGAAGTAGCTAAAGGTAAGATTGATCCTATCATCGGTCGCGATGAAGAAATAAGAAGAGTAATTCAAATTCTTTCTAGAAAAAGTAAAAATAATCCTGTTTTAATTGGAGAACCAGGTGTAGGTAAAACCGCAATTGTGGAAGGATTAGCATGGAGAATATATAAGGGAGATGTTCCTTTCTCTTTGAAAGACAAAAAGATTTTTGAATTAGATTTAGGAGCTTTAATCGCCGGTGCTAAATATCGAGGTGAATTTGAAGAAAGATTAAAAGCAACATTAAAAGAGATTGCTAAATCAGAAGGCAATATTATTTTGTTTATTGATGAAATTCATAATTTAATCGGTGCTGGTAAAAGTGATGGAGCGATGGATGCGGCTAATTTATTAAAGCCAATGATGGCTCGTGGTGAACTTCACTGTATCGGTGCTACGACATTAGATGAGTATCGTCAATATATTGAAAAAGATGCTGCATTTGAAAGAAGAATGCAAAAGGTTATGGTTAATGAACCAACTCTAGAAGATACTATTTCCATTCTTAGAGGATTAAAGGATAGTTATGAAACCCATCATGGAGTTAAAATTCTTGATTCCTCTTTAGTAGCAGCCGCTGTTCTTTCTTCTCGTTATATTACTGATAGATTTTTGCCTGATAAAGCGATCGATTTAGTTGATGAAGCATGTTCAAAAGTAAGAATGGAAATTGATTCTTTACCAGTAGAACTTGATGAACTTAATCGTAAGATAATGCTTCTTGAAATTGAAAG
Organism: Bacilli bacterium; assembly: GCA_051891155.1. GTDB lineage: Bacteria > Bacillota_I > Bacilli_A > RFN20 > CAG-449 > UBA3210. The sequence goes on along the minus strand of JBJFEV010000156.1, from coordinate 2,915 downwards.
AGTATCGCTAAGTAAAGAAGATTCTGATGTGGCGAAAGAGCGTCTGGCTAAGATGGATAAGGAGATTGCTTCTTTAAAAGAAGAACAAACTGCTTATACATTAAAATGGCAAAAAGAAAAAGAAGAATTACAAGAAGCAAAGAGCGCTAAAACTAATTTAGAAAAAGCCCGTCACGAACTTGAAGTATGTATCAATAATGCTCGTTATGAAGAAGCAGCAAAATTACAATATCAAACTATTCCAAATCTAGAAAAACTTATTAAAGAAAGTGAAAATAAGGAAAATGGCGACAGGATGCTTGATGAAGTAGTTAGAGAAGACGCTATTGCCGAAGTAGTCGCTAAATGGACTGGAATTCCTGTTTCTAAGTTGAAAACTAGTGAATCGCAAAAGATTTTAGCTTTAAAAGATAATCTTAGCAAACGTGTTATCGGTCAAGATGATGCGATTGAAAAAGTATCCGATGCAATCTTACGCTCCCGTGCTGGTATCAATGATGAAAATAGACCAATTGGTTCCTTCCTCTTCTTAGGTCCAACAGGGGTAGGTAAAACGGAAATTGCCAAAGCTTTAGCGAGTAATTTATTTGATTCAGAAAGCCAAATTGTCCGAATTGATATGTCTGAATATATGGAAAAATTTAGCGTGTCTCGTTTAGTTGGTGCTCCTCCTGGATATGTTGGATATGAAGAAGGTGGACAACTTACCGAAGCGGTTAGAAGAAAGCCATATTCTATTGTTTTATTAGATGAAATTGAAAAAGCGCATCCAGATGTATTTAATATTCTTCTTCAAGTTTTGGATGATGGAAGACTTACCGATTCTCAAGGAAGAATTGTCGATTTTAAGAATACAATTTTAATTATGACTAGTAACCTAGGATCACAATACTTGTTAGATGGAAATACTAAAGAAAATATTGATGCGGTAAAAGAAGAATTAAAGAATCATTTTAAACCAGAATTCTTAAATAGAATTGATGATATTATCTTCTTTAATTCATTAGACAATTCAGTTGTTAAGAAAATCGCTCTTAAATTTATTAAAGAACTGGAAGATAGACTTGCTAAACAACAAATTACTCTTGAAGTATCGGAAAGAGCGCTAGATCAAATCGTTGAACAAGGATTTGATAAAGTTTATGGAGCACGTCCTTTAAAACGCTATATTCAAAAAGAAATCGAAACCCCTTTAGCTCGTAAAATTATCGAAACAACGATACGCGAAAAATCCCATGTGTTAGTTGACTTTGAAAATAATTCGTTTGTTTTTAAAGTATAACTATAAAAGAAAAGAACTTTGTTATTTGCCCCCTCTTTTAAACAAAGTTCTTTTTTATTGTAACAAACTTTATTTTTAAAGAAATATTTTATAAAGTATGTTATTATTGTTTCAATAATAGAGGTGAGTGTTATGTTAAATATCGGATGTCACGTATCATCTTCTAAAGGATACGTTCAAATGTTAAAAGATACTTTATATATAGGAGGTAATACTTTTGCTTGGTTTACTCGTAATCCACGTGGTGGACAAGCTAAAGATGTCGATCCAAAAGATTTAGAAGAGTTTATTAAATTGGCAAAAGAAAATAATTTTGCTCCTTTAGTGGCTCATGCTCCATACACATTGAATTTATGTTCTTTAAATCCAGACACAAGAGATTTTGCTATTAGAACATTTAAAGATGATTTAAAAATTTTACAAAATGTCCCATCCTCTTTTTACAATTTCCATCCAGGAAGCCATGTAGGACAAGGAGAAGATAAGGGAATCGAATTAATTATTGATGGCTTAAATGAAATTTTAAGCGAAGAACAAAATACGATTGTCTTATTAGAGACAATGGCGGGTAAAGGTTCAGAAATTGGAAGAAATTTCTATGAAATTAAAAGGATTCTTGATGGAGTAAAATTGTCTGATCATATCGGTGTTTGTTTAGATACATGTCACATTCATGATGGAGGATATAATGTTATTTCTGATTTTGATGGTGTTTTAGATGAATTTGATAGAATTATTGGCTTAGATAAACTAAAAGCTGTTCATTTAAATGATTCTAAAAATGATCAAGGAACGCATAAAGATCGCCATGAGTGCATCGGGAAAGGACATATCGGACTAGAGGCTTTAGTCAAAGTAATTAATAATCCACGCTTAGAAGGAAAGCCATTTATTTTAGAAACTCCTAATGAGTTAGATGGATATAAAGAAGAGATTACTCTCTTAAAATCTCTTTATACTGGTAAATAAGATGCAAAGATATTTTGTTGATAGCAGAAATGATGAATATTTTTTAATGAGCGAAGAACAAGCTCATCATATCTTACGTGTGATGAGAATGGGAGTGGGCGATAAAATAACAGTATGCTTTAATAACGAAGTATATTTATGTGAAATTACTTCTACTTCTCCTTTGCTAGTAAAAGAAATAGAAAATTTGTTTGAAGATCATGAATTAACAAATAATGTCACTTTATTTTATTGTTTGCCTAAAGGGGATAAACTAGATTTAGTTATTCAAAAAGCTAGTGAATTAGGAGTAAGTGAAATTGTTTTAGTACAATCTAAGTGGTGCGTTTGTAAATTTAAAAAGGAAGATTATCCTAAAAAATTAGAACGTTTTAATAAAATTGCTTTAGAAGCATGTGAACAATCAAAAAGAAATAAAAGAGTAACTATATCACAAATCATCGATTTTAAAGATATTAAGAACTATCATTTTGATCATAAGTTTATCGCTTATGAAAAAGAGGAAGATTCTTCTTTCTTTGAAAAATTATCTAGCATTAAGAAAGGTGAGTCAATTGCCGTTTTAGTGGGTTCAGAAGGTGGATTTGCTAAAGAGGAAGTGGAATACGCTAAAGAGAATGGTTTTTATTCCATATCTTTAGGGAAAAGAATTTTAAGAAGCGAA
>JBJFEV010000155.1:0-4632 GCA_051891155.1 Bacilli bacterium | reverse complement strand
GATTTATTTCTCCTGATTCAATTGATTATCTAGAGCCAACAAGTATTAATGGATTAAATCTTTATTGTTACTGTGGGAATGATCCGATTAATAGGTGGGATCCATCTGGTCATAGTGTAATTCTAATTGGTATGCTCGTTGGGTTTGGGGTTGGTGCTTTAATCGGTGGTGGATTTGAAATTGGGAAGCAAATCTATGATAATGGGTGGAATTTTAAAGATTGGGATTTAAAACAAATTGGATTATCTGCCTTAGGAGGAGCTATAGCAGGAGCAATATCAGCCATACCTATTCCCGGTAGTGGATTATTAAGTTATTTAGGCTCTTTTGCAATAGGTGGAACTGCTTCAGTAATGGGAGGATTGATTTCAGGCTCTGTTGATAACTGGCAAACTGCTGCTATTGCTTTTGGCATAGGTGGCTTTGCAAATATGGTAGCAAGAGGCGTTACAAACTTAATCAATAAGGGCATTACCGCAAACGCTCAAAAACAACTTAGTAACTCAATTTATGCTGACGTAAAATTGTCTGACTTGGTTGGGATAGATGTGAAAAATAATGGTATAAATATATCTTATCTTAGTATCTTAAAACATGCTTCCCAATTGACTGCCTATTCATTTGGCAATTGGGTAAAGTCTGCTATTTATGCATTTTTGAATTCTACAATTTCATGCTTGATTTCGGGATGGTATTAATATGAAAGGAAGATGTTATCCAAGATATTGTTACGTTATATACTATATCTTAAGTGTTTTTCTTTTGGTGTTTGCTATCGCACCAATATTTATTCGAACAAACGATTCTAAGTATATAATAATATTATGGTCTGTATCTATGTTAATTGGTTCCTTGATTTGTAATATTGGTGCATTATTAAATATGCAAACGTATGAAATTAAAGATAATGAAATAATTATTCGTACAGTATTTGGAATACTGACTAAGTTAGATTTGAGACAGACTGTTTATGAAATTGTTGAATTAGATACTTATTTTTCATGGGCAACATCGGTTCGAAAAAAATGGATTTGCTTGTATGAAAATAATGGCAACAAGGTGGATAAGTTTAAATATGGATGTTCGAACAAACGTAACGATTATAAAGTACAAATCATATATTCAGAAGATATTATACAAAAATTAAAAGCAATTAACGTCGAGCATGTTTGAAATTAATTTATAGAATCTATAATCTTATCAAATAAAAACTAATTATCCCAGTTAACTTGTTTCACTAATTACTTATAAAGCGAATATGCATGATAAACAAATACGTAAAATCGATCGTTATTATGCTTCTAGTCAGATATGCTCATGCTGTCAAAGAAGGTATGATGTTGGTGAAAGTGAAATATATTTTTGTCCATATTGTGGACTAGAAATTGATAGAGATATCAACGCTAGGATTAATATAAAGAATCAAGGTAAATTATCTTTTCGTTTATAAAATCATTATTACTACGGTAGGAACTATCGAAAGTTACGCTAGGGGAGATTATGTAAGAGGCAGTTATGTCTAGTGAACGCTGAACCTAGAATCTTGTGACTTTAGTCATGAGAGTGTTCAACGATTTACCACAAGTGCTAATGGTGATACAAAATGGTTGATCTAAGTTAAGTAAAACATATTTCTATCTTTCCAGGTATATCTGATATGAGATTTGGAATCTATGGACTAAGAAAAAAATAATAGAAACTGAAGGAGAAATCAAATCAGATAATATTTATTTGTTCTGTGGTAAATCTAAAAATTAAATAAAGATGATTCAAACGAATGAACAATCGATATGGTTGTATCAAAACAAACTAATAAAAGGAAAATTTGCTTGGCCTGAAAAAGGTGATAAAACGGATTTAAGCAAAGAACAACTTATAATGATATTAAATTGTATGTCGTTAATAAGTAAAATAGAAAACAAGGGAAAAAATTTTGCCATTAGACCTTTTTTTGCAGAATAAACGCACAAATTAATTATTAGCTTTAAGAAAGAATATTTACGGTTTTTTATGTGGGTTTATGTAGCATACTTCATTTTTTAAAATTTTAAGCATACAAAATATGTAACTAATTTTATTATTGAGTCAAATAATGAATCTATACAACATTAATAAAAATTATTATGAAGAATAAAATTATATAAATTATATTATGTAATCGATTGTTTTTTTTATATCTCAATGGTAAAATTTATCCGTTTGAAAAGGAGATTTAATATGGCTAATGAACCTAAAGAAGTGGCTAGAAAGAAAAAAACATCTAGCAGTACTAGTAGTTCTTCAACTTCAAAAAAGACAAGTAAAAATACAAAGAAAGTAGAAAAGGAAATATCAAAAATAGCTAAGAAAAGCCCTATTGGTATTATCGTTATTATCGCTTGTATTGTCATTGGATTAGCGGGTGGATTTATATTTGTTTCATCGTTAACCAAAAACGATACATTTGAAATGAATGCATATGTTCATCAAACTTCTAGAGAAGAAGTTATTGAATTATTTGGCGAAGAAACCTTTGAATATACAATATTGCTTCTTGAAGAAGAATATGTTGAACCAGGAGCAAAATGCGTATTTTTAGGAAAGAATAAAGAAGTTAATATTTCTTATTCTTATCGTGAAGATATTTCTTTTGAACCAATAACAGTTGATGATATTGATACTACAATAAGTGGTTTTTATTATGTAACTTATACTAATACAACATTCAAATATCAAAATGTCGTTTTGATTAGAACAGTACAAGTAATGGAGGTTGAAAATAATGGCTAAGAAATTATCTATTTTATCAATTATGGGATTAAGTATTGTAGGATTTATAGGTGGAATAGCAGTTGGTGCTTATGCAAGCTTAACTTTTTCTCCTCTCCCTGATTCTTATGAGATTCCAGAAACTGAGCCAGTACAAAATAAACCAATATCAACAACAGGTACAGATTTCACTGTAGAAATGATTAGATCAAAAGATTTATCAATCCATTTTATGGAACTAGGCAATAAATATACTGGTGATGCTACATTAATTAAAGTGGGGGATGTAGAAGTTTTAGTGGATGCGGGAAGTAAAACTTCTTCAATCGAAACAATCTATAACTATACTTCTCAATATGTAGAAGGCAAACTTGATTATATTATTGTTACACATGCTCACGAAGATCATTACGCTGGGTTTGCTACCGCTAAATATGAGGATTCAATATTTGGTAAGTATAATGTAGGTGAAGGAACAACCATTATCGATTTTGCACAAATCACAACAAATAAAGCATCTAATAAGATGTATAAATATTATCAATCTAACTTGAATACAGCTGTAAAGGAAGATGGTACAGGAGCCAAACATTATACAGTATTAGAAGCTTTATCCGCTTTTGAAAATGGCACTATTTCTTTAAGTGAAGATGTCACTTTGAAATTCCTCGATCAAAAGTATTATCATCAACCATCTACCACTGAAAATGATCACTCTGTTTGTTTCTTGTTATCACAAGAAGATACTCATCATTATTTATTCACAGGTGATTTAGAAGAAAAAGGGGAAATCTCTTTAGTGGAAGAAAATTCTGATCTTCCTACTGTTGACTTATATAAAGCTGGACATCATGGTTCAAAAACTTCTTCTAGTAAAACTCTTCTTGCCAAGATTCAACCAAAAATGTGTGCGGTTTGCTGTTGTGCGGGATCAAGCGAATATACGAAAAATAATGACAATCAATTTCCAACTCAACAATTTGTTGATAATATAGCTCCATATACTGATCAAATCTATGTTACAACAATTTGTAAGGATTATGATAAAGGGTTATTTGAATCAATGAATGGCAATATTATCGTTTCTTGCTCAAAAGAGGAAGCATATGTCAATGTTAATTGCTCAAACAATATGACTTTATTGAAAGATACAGAATGGTTCTTAAGCATGAGGAAAATGCCAGACAGTTGGAAAGATTAATATGGTAGATGTGTATATTTTTAAAAATGATCATTTTGGAAAAAACATTACTTTACTTAATCTTGCTCCATTAAGTCATATTTTTGCTTATGAAGAATTAAATCAAAAACTATGTTCTTTTTCTGCCTATTATTTTTTAGAGAATAATCATATCAATGTTGATTTTGTTAATGGAAAACCAATCGATAAAAATGGCAAATTTATTTCTTTATCTCATTCTTCAAACTTGGTAGCAATTGCTATTAGTGATATCGATGTTGGTATTGATATTGAGATGATCAAACCTTTTAATGAAAATTTATTTGATAAAGTTTTTTCTTATCAAGAAAAAGAAGAATATCTTAAAGAACAAAACAAAGATTTCTTTTTCCAAATATGGACCAAAAAAGAAGCTTATACAAAACGTATCGGAACGGGCTTGACTTGTTATCCAAGAGATATCGATGTTAATGGAATGACTTCTTCTTTGATAATTAGTAGTGAAGATAAAAAATATTATCTAAGTATTTCTCTCCCTAGTGAAGAAAAAATTGAATATCATCTTTTAGATGGAAGATTTTGGTAAATTGCTATTTCTTTATTTACAATATATTAATTTTTAAATATAATCTTATATGTAGAGGGGAGTAGCAAGTTATTTATAACTAGTTAGTCGTCAACACGATGAAAATCCGGTTAACTAT
>JBJFEV010000154.1:0-20168 GCA_051891155.1 Bacilli bacterium | reverse complement strand
AAAACTAAAATTTAAAAATTTGTTATTATTGTTGCATTTACTTTTTCAAGTAACAAAATTGTAAAATAAAAAATTTTTTTAAGGTTAGTATTCATAATAATTTTTCGCCATGCTATAATAAACCTAGCGAGGTGGTAAAATGTTTGAAAATATATATCCTCATAAAATTCCTTTTGTTCCACAGAAGGATGGGAAATTATTTGAAGAATTCAAATCTAAACTTAGAAAATATAATATCGAATCGATTAATATTTACTTGTCTGATTCTTTAGCACATGCCAACGAAGAAGATGATGATGAAAAGATCCTATATATTATGACTAAAAACGCTTTAGGTATTATTCCAGATGATGATATTATTATTTCAACATGGAATACAATTTTAGAAAATAATCATCGAAAAGACTTAATTTCACCAAATTTAAAAGTGATATTTATTAATTCAGAAGCGATGGCTTTAGAAAAGAATGTTCGCGATGATAAAAATAAGGTTTATATTTCTAAACTTGTAGAAAAGAAAACAAAAATTAAGCCTTATAAAGTATTTGCTTTTACTACATATACAGCTGGCTCATCTTTTTATGATGAAAGAAGTGCGATGTATCTATATACATCGGGTTACAATATTATCTTTGATACGCGCGAAGATTATGATGAAGCATTAGCTAAAAAGGAATCTTTAGAACAAGATATTTGTTTAACTTTAAATAAATTAACTGTTGATACTTTAAGACGTAAAACTACGATTATGCCAATTATTCGTTTCCTATATCGTGATTTAATTAAAGATATTGATGAAATGGATAAAGAAAATAGAAAGCAATTCTAATAGAATTATAAGAACTATCTTTTTGATGAGATGGTTCTTTTTCTTATGTTTAAAAGAGAGAGAATTTGTTGTTTTATAAAATAAAAAAGACTATAATCAATAATCGTCGGAGGTTATCGTATATGGAAAAAGTTATAAAACAAGATTCTTACTTTAACCTAGCTAAACGTATTTTATTATTTTCACTTCCTTTAATGTTAAGTGGATTTTTACAACTATTATATAATGCCGCAGATTTAATTGTGGTTGGTCAATTTTCTGGAGCATATTCTGATCTCTCTTTAGCGGGAGTAGGTGCTACTTCTTCTTTAATTAGTTTGATTTTTAACTTATTCTTTGGCTTATCAATCGGTGCGAATATTGTTATGTCTAATTGTTATGGGGCTAAAAATGAAGAAAAAGCTCAATTATCTCTTCATTCTTCCTTGCTACTTTCCTTAATATGTGGAGTTATATTAGGAATTATTGGAATAATTTTATCCAAACAATTATTGATATTAACTAGTTGTGATGAAGAAGTTTTGCCATATGCTACTTTATATTTACGCATTTATCTTATAGGTGCACCTGCAAATATTTTATATAATTTTGCGCAAGGAAATTTGCGCGCTATAGGAGACACAAAGACACCTTTATATATTCTAGCGGCTTCAGGATTAATTAACGTTCTCTTAAATATGCTTTTTGTCATCTGCTTTAAAATGAATGTTGCAGGTGTAGCTTTAGCTACGATTATTTCGCAATATTTATCAGCATTTTCTATTATGTTATTCTTGTCTAAAATAAAAAATCCATATGTTCATTTTTCTTTTTCTAAATTGAAATTATCTAAAGAAGTGACACAAGAATTAATTGTTAATGGTATTCCTGCAGGCATTCAATCTTCAGTTTTTTCCTTAAGTAATGTTATTATTCAATCCGCGATTAACGGATTTGGAAAATATGTTATCGCTGGTAAAACTGCTGCATTCTCAATAGATAATTTCGTGTATCAAGCAATGAATTCATTCTATACGGCATGTATAGTTTTTACCGGGCAAGGGTATGGAGAAAAAAATATCAAAAAGATGAAAAAAGTCTTTTGGATATGTAATTTTTTCGTTGTATATATCGCCTTGTTTATGTCTTCTATTATCATCCTTAATTCTGAATTCTTTCTAGGTTTATATACCTCTACTGCTGAATCACTATATGCTGGACAACAAGTAATGTTTACTGTGCTACCACTTTATTTCTTATGTGGTTTAAATGAAGTAAGTTGTGCTGAACTTCGCTCTTTAAAGCATCCTTTAATTCCAACGATTATCTCTATTACTTTTATATGCGGATTTAGAGTGTTATGGATATATACTTATTTTGCTTCTCACAAAAGTATTGAAGTCTTATATTTTAGTTATATTATTTCTTGGAGCCTTGCTTGGATTACTCATTTTTGTCTATATTATTTCTTAAGAAATAAATCATATGAAAAAATGATGAAAATAAAATAAATAGTTTGTTATCTAACCATTCTTAATTTATAATCATCTTGAAGGAAGTAATAAGATGAAAGATTTTTCAAATATCCAATTTAATGGGAAATTTAGAAATTATCAACAAGATGTTCTAAATAATATTTTAGAACATATAGTTGATAAAAAAGTTCATATTGTTGCCGCACCTGGAAGTGGAAAAACAATATTAGGTTTAGAAATTATTCGTCATATTGGAAAACCATGTTTGATTTTATCTCCTTCCATTACAATTAGACAACAATGGGGAATTAGATTCAAAGAAAATTTTTTAGGAAAAGGAGAGGATATTTCTTCTTACTTTTCAACTTCTTTATTGAATCTTTCTCTTATTAATTCAATAACATATCAAGGACTATATTGCGCTATTAACCAAATCGAAGAAATAAATGAAAATAACGATGAAGAAGACGACGAAAACGAAGAAATTAATGATTATTCTTCATTTGATTTAATCAAAGCTATTAAAGACTCAGGAATAAAAACGATTTGTTTAGATGAAGCTCATCATCTTCGTTCCGAATGGCAAAAAGCGTTAGAAAAATTTTTACATCTTTTAGGTGAAGAAATTACTATTATTTCATTAACAGGAACTCCTCCTTATGATTCCACACCGGGCGAATGGAAAAGATACATATCTTTATGTGGGGAAATCGATGATGAGATTTATATCCCTCAATTAGTAGCGCAAAATAATCTATGCCCTCATCAAGATTTTATTTATTTTTCTTATCCAAATGACAAGGAAATTAAACTCCTAAAAGATAATAAATATAAAATATTGAGTGCGATAGATTATATATGTCATCAAGATTATTTTAAACAAATCATGGATACCATTAATCTTTTCTATAAAAAAGATGAATTTTCTACTTTAGAGCATTTTAAAGAAATTGGTGCTGTTTTAGCCCTTGGTTATCATTTTGGTTATACTGTTGATGAAAATCTTGTTAAATTGATAAACTATAATGATCGCGTTTTACATTTATCGTTTGAAGAGTGTAAATTAGCTTTTCAGTTCATAATTTCATCTCCATCATTCTTCTTTGAAAATTCGCAAGAAGTTTATGATGAATTAAAGAAAAGAAATTTAATTGAAAAGAAAAAAGTGAATTTTTCTTATTCCGATAAAATTTCTAATGCATTGATGTTATCTAGTCAAAAATTACATTCAATTTTAGAGATTACTCAACATGAAATAGATACTTTACAAGATGATTTAAGATTGGTTATTTTAACTGATTACATAAAAAAAGAAGCATTATCTAATCTTGGAAAAGAAAATAAAAAACTACCTATTTCCACAGTTAGTATTTTTGATATTTTAAGCAAAAATATTGATAGATCAATCGCTATTCTTTCCGGTTCATTAATCGTGATAGAAGAAAGAATTATTCCTTATATCAAAGAAGAAGCGACCAAAAGAAATATTAATGTCACATTTAAAAATATTAAAACTAATCCTAAATATGTGGAAGTAACATTCTCTTCTAAAAATAAAGAAAAAGTATCTTTAATGACATCTTTATTTGAAAAAGGTTTAATTCAAATTTTAATTGGTACAAAAGCTTTGCTTGGTGAAGGATGGGATTCGCCTTGTATCAATGCTCTAATTCTTGCTTCCTTTGTTGGTTCATTTATGCTTTCGAATCAAATGCGAGGAAGAGCGATCAGAGTGGATAACAAGCATAAAGATAAATGTTCCACTATTTACCATTTAGCAACTGTTGAGCCTATATATCAATTTGAAGAGGAAAATATTAATAAACTTTACTATGAAATATTTGATCCAGAGAATAATTTAATATCCGAGGATTTTGAAAATATTAGTAAACGATTTGATTGCTTTTTAGCGCCTGCTTATACGATGGATGAAATTAGAGATGGAATAGAAAGAATTGATATAATTAAAGGTCCATTCACTAAAGAAGGAATAGAAAAAATAAATCAAGAGACTTTACAAATAAGTGCATCGCGCTCTTCCATTAAACAGCAATGGGTAAGATGTCTTCCAGATGTGGATAAAATGAAAATTGTGGAAGAATGTGAAATTACTGATTTTGTTCATCCTTATGCTGATATCATCATCAATATATTATCATTGATTATGATGATATTAACTTTAGTTTCATTCACCTTATTATACGTTCATTACAAATGGTTTTCTTATCCTCTTGGAATCTTAGTCTATGTGATAACTATCACTATTTCTATCTATGGTTTTAGTCGTATTTTTTCTTCAATTCTTAAATTTATTACTGCGGAAAATACTGTGAGAAATTTATCGCGAATCCTTCTTCGCTCTTTGAAAAAAGCTGGAATTATTAAAACTAAAGAAGCTAAAGTACAAACTAGATCATACGATAAGCAAAAAAGGATCACTTGCACAATTATCAATGGGACAATTTATGAAAAAAATATCTTTACTAAAGCTCTTGTGGAATTGCTTTCGGAAATAGATAATCCCCGTTACTTACTTATAAAAAAATATGGAAAAATCTTGAATTTCTTTACATCTTTTTCTTGTCCTTCCATTTTAGCTTCTAATAGAACAAACGCTAAAATATTACAAAAACAACTATGTAGAAACAGGGGAAGATATGAACTTATTTATACTCGAATTCCTGGTGGTAATAAATATATTTTTAAAGCTAGAAAATATTCTTATATAAATAAGAATACAAAGAAGATAAAACATATAAAACGTGTTATAATGATAGATGAAGGGTAGGTAGCTTTTAAATGAATATTTTATTTTTCTTAATTCCAAAAGTTAATGTTGTTTGTGTAAAGCAAGATTATACATTGCGACAAGCATTAGAAAAAATGTACGCTCATCGTTATTCTGTTATACCGATCGTATCTAGAAGTGGTGAATATGTTGGCACTTTATCAGAAGGTGATATCCTTTGGTTTTTAAAGGAACGTCAAAACTTAGATATAACAGCGACAGACGATATTAAAATTATGGATTTGGAACGATATCGTTCATATAATGCGATTAATGTTATGCAAAATATGGAAGATTTAATTCATATTGCTACTGAGCAAAACTTTGTTCCAGTCGTGGATGACCGCAATATGTTTATCGGCATTATTACGCGTAAAAGTGTAATTACATACTTTGCTTCCAAAATAGAAGATAAAGAAGCGGAGAATCATTAAAAAAATAGAGGTGCACTATATTTATTGAAGTAAAAAAACACCTTTGTTATAATTATTTTTGGTTGATAAAACAATCATATAAATGACATCTTTTGTCAAAGGAGATTATTAATATTATGAAAAAACCTGTATTACTTGTTGTTATGGATGGTGTTGGATTTTCTAAAACGGGCCTAGGAGATGCTGTTACATTAGCTAATACACCAACCCTTGATTATTTACTAAAAAATTATCCTAATACAAGATTAAAAGCACATGGACCTGCTGTTGGTCTTCCTTCAGATGATGATATGGGAAATTCTGAAGTTGGTCATAACGCATTAGGATGCGGACAAATTTATTCTCAAGGTGCAAAACTTGTTAATGAATCAATTCTTTCAGGTAAAATGTATGAATCACAAGCTTGGAAAGAAGTTATCGACAATGTAAAGGAAAAGAATTCTACCTTACATTTCTTAGGATTATTGTCTGATGGAAATGTCCATTCTAATATTTCTCATTTAATTGCGATGATTAAAAGAGCAAAAGAAGAAGGAGTAAAGAAATGCCGTGTTCATATCCTTCTTGATGGACGTGATGTTCCAGCTACATCAGCATTGATTTACGTTGAACAATTAGAAAAATTAATCGCTGAAGTAAACGACTCTACTTTTGATATTGCAATCGCTTCTGGTGGAGGTCGTATGAAAATTACTATGGACCGTTACCAAGCTAATTGGAAGATGGTTGAAGAAGGATGGCATACTCATGTTCTTGGCGATGCAAGAATGTTTTCTTCCGCGAGTGAAGCTATTGAAACATATCGTAATGAATATGGTGTAATCGATCAAGATTTACCTGCATTTGTTATTGGACAAAATGGTGAACCAATCGGTAAGATTGTGGACAATGATTCTGTTGTTTTATTCAATTTCCGCGGCGATAGAGCTATTGAAATTTCTATGGCTTTTGATATGAAAGATTTTGATAAATTTGATAGAGTAGTTTATCCAAACGTTGTTTATGCAGGTTTATTACAATATGATGGTGATTTAAAGTTGCCAGCAAGATTTTTAGTTAATCCACCAGAAATTAAAAATACATTAACTGAATTAATGGTTGCTAATAATGTTAATGAATACGCCATCTCAGAAACACAAAAATATGGTCACGTTACCTATTTCTGGAATGGTAATAGAAGTGAAAAATTTTCCGAAGAATTAGAAACATGGGTTGAAATTCCTTCTGATGTTGTTTCCTTTGATCAAAGACCTTGGATGAAAAGTGCTCAAATTACCGACACTTTAATTGAAGCATTAGAATCAAAGAAATATTCTTTCTTAAGAGTGAACTTCCCAAATGGTGATATGGTTGGCCATACCGGTAATTTAGATGCGACAATCTGCTCTATGGAAGCTCTTGATTTAGCGCTAGCAAGACTATATAAAGTTTGTAAAGAACAAGGATATATTATGTTAGTTACCGCAGATCATGGTAATGCTGATGAAATGCTTGAGAAGAATAAAAAAGGAGAACTTCAAGTTAGAACTGCTCACTCCTTAAACCCAGTTCCATTTATTGTTGTTGATGATGATAATAAATACGAAATTGCAGAAGGTGAATTTGGTTTAGCTAATGTCGCTCCAACTGTTGCAAAATTGTTTGGATTTGAGGTTCCTGCTTCTTGGGAAAAATCAATTGTTAAATAAAGATTAAAAATCAATAAAGCAAGTCTAGTACTTGCTTTTTTAAAGGAGAAAAAGATGAAACAAGAAATGATTATGGTTCGCTATGGCGAATTGTCCACTAAAGGGAAAAATATTGGTGATTTTATTAAAATGCTTGGAAACAATATCAAAAGAGCATTAAAAAAATTTGAAAAATTAGAATATAGAATAAGTAGAGATCATATCTATATCACTTTGAATGATGAACCATATGAACAAATCAAAGATATTTTAAAAGGTGTTTCTGGCGCATCTTCTTTTTCTCTTGTGTATAAAGTTGAATCAACTATGGAGGCGATTCAAGATGCTTGTTTAGAATTAGCTAAGGAAGAAAATAAGAATACATTTAAGGTTAAAGCAAAACGAGCAGATAAAAACTTCCCATTTGTCAGCAATGAAATAAATCGAAATGTAGCGACAAAAATATTGAAAAATACATCGTATAAAGTCGATGTTCATAATCCTGATTTATTATTAAATATAACTGTGAGGAGCGATTCGACATACATATATATTAATGAAGAGCAAGGCGCAGGAGGATATCCTTTGGGTATTGCTGGTAAAGGATTGATGATGATGTCAGGGGGAATAGATTCTCCTGTTGGATGTTATTTGATGATGAAAAGAGGAATCAAGATGGAATGCATCCATTTTGCCGCGCCACCTTATACATCTCAAGCAGTCATAACTAAGATAACTGATTTATTAAAAGTTTTAGCTTCCTATCAAGGACAAATGCGTTTATATGTTGTACCTTTCACCAAGTTACAAGTGGAAATATATAAATACGCTAAAGAAGCATATGCAATTACGATTATGAGAAGAATGATGTATCGTATTGCTGAAATTGTTGCCCATCGTCATAATTGTTTAGTTATTGCCAATGGGGAATCAATCGGACAAGTTGCATCACAAACATTAAAAAGTATAACCGCTATTGAGAGTGTAGTAAAAATGCCGGTAATTAGACCACTTGCTATATTTGATAAAGTAGATATTATTAAAATAAGTAAGGAGATTGGAACTTATGATATTTCCATTCGTCCTTTTGAAGATTGTTGTACCATCTTTGATCCTAAGAATCCAACAACGGCTCCTAAAGATGATATAATCGAAAAAATTGAAAGTTCTTTCCCTTGGCAAGATTTAGTTTATGAATGCGTCAAAGGAATTGAAACAATCATAGTTGATGAAAATTATTCATCAAATGACGAAATAGAGCAAGATTTATTATAAGATTTATTAAAATGGTTACACTATTCTTGAGGTGAAGAATAGTGAATAAAAAACAAAATAAGACAAGTAATGTTAAAAGAACTAGAACTATGAATAATAAAGAAGAGTATACTTCTGAAATTAATCCTTCTACTAGAACAAAATCAAAAAGAAAAGGAACTTCAAAGAAGTAAAATAAGGGACTTATGTCCCTTTTTTTTGATGATGAATATCATATTTTATGTTTTATATTTTGTTTTCATTATTCTTTATTTTCTATTTGTTTTTCCTATATATATTGGATTTACTTTAACAGGCTCTTCCTTTAGTATCAGAATATACTCGTTATTGATCATTCATAAGAAAGGGAAGAAAATGATTGAATTCTTTGAAAGATTAATTCCCAAGAATAAAGATGAAATTACTAAATCAATCGATTATGGATATTTGATTAATTTTGTTCATATTGACAAGATTGTAATTAAAAGAAAGATTCTAGTAGAAGATTATCTAGCGAATGTTTATTTATTTACATTCATTAATATTCTTGATGAATTTACACCCAAGATAAAGATGATAGTAAAACAAGGTAAAGAAGAGAAAATTCATCTAGTTTTACATTTTAATATAGGAATAATCATATTAAATTACTTAAGCATAAGGAGAAAATATTTTCATGGAAAAAAGCAAAATATCTGATTACTTAAAAGATTCAGTAGGTTTAGTATCTACCTTAATTGATACGAGTAAAATTATTGGTAAACCTTTAATCATCTCGCCTTCCAAAGCGCTAATTCCAATTTCAAAGGTAAGTTTTGGTCTTGGTACTGGAAGTGGTAAAGTGGAAAGAAACGAAAATAAAAATAATAAAAAATTTAAGGAGGAATATTCATCCGATTTAAGTCCTAATCTTGGTGCTTCTTTAATAGGGGTAAATATGGTGCCGGAAGCATTTTTACTTATTGAAGAGGGCAAAACATCAATAATCTATATGGAAAGAGATGATACCTTATTTGAAAAATTATTATCAATTTATAAAACGATAAAGAAATAAAAAAAACTCAATGAGAATGTTCTCATCAAGTTTTAAATTAAAGAAATCAATTATTTTGCTAATGCTGATTTTGCTAAAGAAACTAATTGTTCGAAACCTTTTTCGTCAGTGATAGCCATTTCAGAAAGCATTTTTCTGTTAACATTAACGCCTGCTACTTTTAAGCCATGCATTAAAGTAGAATAGCTCATATCATAGTTTCTTGCAGCTGCATTGATTCTAACAATCCATAATTTTCTGTAATCACTCTTAACTTTTCTACGTGATACGTAAGCATAGTGTAATGAGTGTAATACTTGTTCGTTAGCTGTTTTGAATAATAAATGTTTTGAACCGAAGTAACCTTTAGCTCTTTTTAAAACTTTTTTTCTTCTTGCGCGTGTTGTTGTTCCACCTTTAACTCTCATTTTCTATACCTCCTACTTTTGAATTAATTGATTTACTCTCTTGTAGTCTGACTTTGCGAGAGTATTTGGCATTCTTAAATGTCTCTTTTGTTTTGTTGATTTGTTGTGGCTTAAGTGTGATACGTGTGAGTGAAAGATTTTAACTTTACCGGAACTTGTAACTTTCATTCTTTTTAATAAAGCACGTTTTGATTTCATTTTTGGCATGATTTTGTCCTCCTATTTTTTAATTTTTGATGCTAAAATGCATGTTAGGATTTTTCCATCTAACTTCGCTTCTTTTTCAACATTAGCTACTTCGCTAACGCCTTCAATAAAACGTTTAATAACTTCTTCACCGACTTCAACGTGTGATAATTGTCTTCCTCTGAAACGAAGTGTGACTTTAATTTTGTCACCAGCATTTAGGAATTTTAAAGATTGTTTGATTTTAGTATCTAAATCATGTTGACCAATAACAGGTGTTAATTGAATTTCATGGATAGAAATTTCTTTAGCACGTTGGTTCCTTTTCATTTCTTTAGCTTTCTTTTGTGACTCAAATCTATATTTTCCATAATTTAAAATTTTACATACAGGTGTTTTAGCTTCAGGATTTAAACAAACTAAGTCTAAATTATATGTTTCCGCTACTTGTCTTCCTCTTAATGGTGACATAACACCTAATGATTTTCCATCAGGTCCAATAACAAGAACTTGAGCAAAACGAATCTTTTCATTTACTAGATCTTCATTTCTAGAATTTGGTCTTTCGTTATTAATAATAGAATCCTCCTTGATAAAATAAAATGGGCACAGAATCCTGCGCCCATAGAAGTAACATAGTATATATGTGACAGCTTACCAATTCGATTAATCAAATCTGGTGAGAAGTAGAGCGCTTCTTCTTTCCACAAATTTATTTGCATAGATATGATACAGGTTAACAAGTAATAAGTCAACAAAAATTATTAAAAATAAGAAATTTATTTTTTGGTAAATAATTAATAATATAGGGGGGTAGAAGAAATGTTTTTATTTTACGGACATTTATATTTATTAAGTTTTAAAATGTGACAAATTTCGAATGTTTTATGATAATTTATTGTTTTTAATTATTCTATTAAATAGAATAAGAATATATTTGTTAATTTGAAAATTTAAAAAAATAAGGCGAGGTCATTTATGAGAAATAATGAGAGAATGATTCAAAGAATGTCTTTGGAAGATAAAATTAGATTTATTTTATGTGGAAAATTATATGGTTCAAGCGAAGTTAAGGGATACAATTTTCCATCTTTTTATTTAAAGGATGATGGAAGTACAAAAGGTGATGGCCCTACAACCATTTTCCCAAGTCAAAAAGCTTTAGCGGATGCTTGGAATGTGGAATTGCAAGAAAAGATTACAACTTTAAATTATGAAGAGCAATATGTGGCTAGTAAAGAATTTACATATAGAAAAAATTTTGATTTTGCTAATTCCTTCTCAGAAGATCCATTTTTACTTTCCTCATATGCGCTTGCTTCTGTTGAAGGAGTAAGAAAGACTTCATCACTCTTATTTATTGATCAACCTATCTTTGTTTCAAATAAAAAAGAAAAAGAATTTAAGATGTTGCCTTATGAAGAGTTGCTTAAAGATCAAAAATTTGATTACGTTATAGTCCATAGTATTCATGAAATGAAATATTATCGTGAAACTAAAAAATATACAAAAACAATATTTGGTCATTCATGCAATCCTGATGAAATAGCACGCATGTTATTTTTAGGAGCAACATTAGTTTATGTTGATCAAAGCTATGAAGAAAATGTATCTTCCTTAATTAAAAAGAATGAGGAATATGATAACGCCTTAGCTCAATATCATAATCATCAAATTGATTCGAATGAATTTGATAGATTAAATAGAAGAGGCTTAATTATATCTAATGAAGTTATTGATGATGCCGTCGATAAATTATTAGATTTATTAACTAAAATTAATGATTTGAAGAATGGTGATATAACTTCAACTTTTGTAAAAGAAACTAATAATCAATTATTCGCATATAAAGATCATGCTGATATCGCATTAAAAGCCGCTCAAGAAGCCATTATTTTGTTAAAAAATGATAATGATATTTTGCCTTTAAATCACAATAAAAAAATAGCATTCATCGGTAATCCTATTGAAGATAATTCGTACTTTGAAAATACATTTAATGGCAAACCAACATCATGTCAATCAACATTATCATTAATTGATTCATATACTGAATTTAATAGTGTAGGTTATGCTCATGGTTATTTGAAAGATAAGGAATCAATGGAGCTGATAGGCGCTAGTAAGAATTTAGCGGAAAAAGCTGATATAGCGGTAGTTTATCTTTGGGGTGATGGAAAACGTAAATTACAAGATGAACAAATTAAGTTGATCGATGAACTCGCGGATATAAAATGTAATATTGTCGCGGTTGTAATTTCTCCAATTCCTGTCGATTTACCTTTTGTTGACAAGTGTAAGGCTATCTTATTTACTCGTCCAAGTGGACAAGAATGTACAAGAGCTATATTAGATGTGTTAAGTGGTAAAGTTTCACCTTCAGGAAGATTAAGCGAAACTTATCGTAAATCACAACTCGAAGAAGAAATCTTTGATAATGTTCCTCGCTACTTAAAAAGAAATGAAGAAGTTTTATTCCCATTTGGATTTGGTCTAAGTTATTCCAAATTCAAATATTCAAACTTGGAAGTTAACATGAAGGGAGTAGAATTTACAGTTACTAACGAAGGAAATTGCGATAGTTTTGAAGTTCCACAACTATATATTTCACATAAGAATAAGGAAAATATTTATCCTTTAACTGATGCTTCATTAAAAGGCTTTAAGAAAGTATTTTTAAGAAAAAATGAAGCGGCTAAGGTTTTTATTCCATTTACTATATCATCTTTCCGTTATTATGACGAAAATAAGAAAACGTATGGTACTAAAGGTGGAGAATATAATCTATTAATCTGTACAAATTGTAGAAGCGTAGTTTTAAGTGCAATAACAAAAGTGAGTCAATATTATGAAAATAGACCTTTAGATAAAGGAGAAATTACCCTAGAAAGTGAGTTTTCTTCTTCGGTTATTGATGATTTTGTTAATGAATCTAAACCAAAACCTAAACCAATTAACTTTATGAAAAATGTCATTATTTCATCTGTGATTGGTGTTTATTTTATCGTCGCATCAATAATTATGATGGCGTATGCAACAGGTGATGCTGTTTATTTTGGATCTAATCCTACTCCTTCCATTTTACTTGGTGTACTTATTATTCTTGCTACATTAGGCTCATGTGGTTTATTTGATTATTTTTCATATCAAAAGAGCAAAGTACAAATCCCTCGTGAAACTAACGAAACATTAACTACTTTAATTGATGATGTTCCTGAATATGTAGTCACGCAAAGAAAAGTATATGATGTCGTGGAAAATCTCGAAGAAAAAGGCGAATTTGAAACATTTGAAGCTCTTCCTGAAGAAGTAAAAGAAGAAATTAAGGAAGAAGTTCCTCAAGAAGAAGAGGAAGAAGAAGCACAAGAAATTATCGTCGTGGATGATTCTATCAACGAAAAAGCTTCTGAGGTTATTAAGGATGATATTCTTACTGATGAAGAAATTGAATCACTTTCTAAGATAGAAGTGAAAGAAGAGGATTTAGTGGATGAACAATATGATGAAGAAGATTCTCTTGATAAAAATATTGTATTTGATGATACTTCATCATTTACTCAACTTTGCTCATCATTTATATCATTTGCCCAAGGTAAAGGACTACAAGTTGATTATGGAACAGTTAGAAGTATTTTTGCTTGTTTAGCATCAACTCATATCATTGTTCTAAAAAATAACATTAAAGAAGATACTATATTATTAATGAATATCTTAAATGAATTCTTAGATAATATTGGCGATGTATACCGCGTAAAAGATGACGCTAAAACATTATTTGATATTTGTTTTGAACAAAATGAGGATGGAAAATATGATAAGACTTCCTTTGTAGAAAATATTTTCTATTCCACTAGAATGAAAAATAATGTCAATTTAGTAATGCTTGATAATGTCAATATGAAATATGCTCCTTTGATGTTAAAAGATTTTATTTCATATTCGCTTAATCCATCTAAAGATCACATTGTTTCTTTTTCCAAACGTCTAAGAATGAAATTGCCATCCAATTTGATAATTGTTATTTCTCCAACTAATAATAATTATTTAGATATGATAACTAATGATTTTGCAGAAGCTTCTATTGCAATTGATTTATCTATTAGAAAAATTGAACCAATGCAAGATAATTATGAAAAAGAAAAAACATTATCTTATTCATATTTAATAGACTTAGTAAAAGAATCGAAGAAAGCTAATTACTTAAGTGAAGATGAATGGAAGAAACTTGATGAACTTGAAGAAGAATTGTTCAAGACAATTAAATATAAGTTTAATAATAAAACTACACTAGAACTTGAAAGATATTCTTCTGTTTATATCGATTGTGATGGAGAACCTATCGATGCACTATCTTCTTATATTGCTAATAAGATTGTTCCTATCTTAAAGACTCTTTCTCTTGGAAAAGAGGAAAACGCTAAAGAAAAAATTTATGCAATGCTTGAAAAATATTTCAAAGAAGAATATTTGCTTCTTGCTAAAAAGGTACTTCAAATTTCTTCGGAAATTAATTAAAGGGGTGATGATATGAATAATTTATTGATATTGTTCCTCGATAATTCTTTCTCTAGATTAATTGAAAAGATATGGAATTTATTAACTTCAAGAAACGCTATATTGGTCTATGCAATTGTTGTTTTAATTTTACTTGTGGTTTTGATAATTTTTGTTCTTGCTAAAGATCGCGTTTCTAAAGATTTCAGTAAAAGGAAAACTGGAAAAATTTCCACTTATGCTATCGAGAAAAAAATTGATGAAAAACTAACGGATTTTAATAATCAATTAAAAATGGCGGGTACCACAAAAGTAGTTGTAAATGGTAACACAAATCCATCTGCTCACGATGCTACTTTTAATGAAGAGGGTGAAGAAGTGCACTCTGAGTCCCGTTTCTATATGCTCACGCAGATTGATAAAGAAATGGAGTATTATAAGCCTCCAAAATATAACAATGAAATATCATTAAAAGATTTTTGTGATAAATTTAGAGAATTTTCAGCCGGAAAATTAAAACTCTACTATGACATAGAAGATATAAGAAGATTTATCGGCGCGCTCGCGGTCACGAAATTGATCGTTCTTCAAGGTATGTCAGGAACTGGTAAAACTTCCTTAGCCTATGCCTTTGGAGAATTCTTACAAAATACTACAACTATCATTCCTATTCAACCGATGTGGAAGGAAAGAACAGACTTAGTAGGATATTATAACGAATTTACCAAGAAATTTAATGAAACACCTTTATTAAATAAGATGTATCAAGCTAATTATACTGATGACATTTATATCACCGTTTTAGATGAAATGAACATCGCCCGTATTGAATATTATTTTGCAGAATTCTTATCGCTACTAGAAATCCCAAATTTAGATGGAAGAAACTTAGAGATTGTTTCGGATAAATGGGATAATGATCCAGTCTTACTCAAGAAAGGAACATTACGTTTACCACCTAATATGTGGTTTATAGGAACGGCGAATAATGATGATTCAACATTTGCCATTTCGGATAAGGTGTACGATAGAGCGATGGTACTAAACCTAGATAAGAAAGCTAAAGTATTTGAAGTAGAGAAATGTGAACACGTAAGAGTGTCATCAACATACTTGCAAACTAAGATGAAAGAAGCCCAAGAAGAATTTGCTCTTTCAGATCGTAACTTAAGAAGAATTAAGAAGTTAGATGAATATATGATCAAGACATTCCATCTAACATTTGGTAACCGTATCATGAAGCAAATACAAGCTTATGTACCAGTGTTAGTTGCCTGTGGAGGAAGCGAACTTCAAGCACTAGATGATATATTATCAAGGAAAGTATTTAGAAAACTAGAAGCAAAGAATCCAGTGTACGTAAAACAAGAATCTGATGCTTTATGTAACTTCTTAGATGACTTATTTGGTATTGATAAGATGCCATTAAGTAAAGAAGCTATTAGAACTATTGAACAAAATATGTAAAAAAAGGAGGTGGAATTATGACTCGTGAGGATCAATTATATCGTGCCTTTAAAGAATATAGAAAAGGCACTATTTCTTCTGAACTGAAAAAGGAGAGAAAAGATTTATTAAATTCAAATGTGGAACAAGATGTTTGTAATTCCACGAAATATTTTGTAAATATTGAATCCGATTGGATTGAATCAATTGAAAAAGGACTTGAATTTGTTGAAAAAGCAATTGCTGAAGAAAGGCAATTTATTCGAACTAATGGAGAAACAGTACCGATTGAAAAAGTAAAAAAAGTATCAAAAGAATCGGTTAAACATTTAGCGAAACATAGTGAATATATCACTCATCTTCCAGAAGATGAAAGTGATGATGTTATTCCAGATAAAATTCACATCGTCGAAAAGTTATCTGATTATGCTGTATATGAAAATAGATTTTTGTATATGATGCTTTGCTTCTTAAGAGATTTTATTCAAATTAGAATTGATAAGATTGAAGAAATAAGAAGAACTTATGAAGGTAATTTATATCTAAATAAAAGTTTTGAAACTAAATATCGTCAATTAGGTGTGGAAATCAAATTAGTGGATCATCGTACTAACAATATTCACTTTGTGGTCAATGAAAAGAGTGATAAGTTAATTACTCGCATTAAGAATATTCAACAAATTGTCAACTCTTTCTTAAATGGTCATCTGATGAAGGAAGTATCTAAATCACCAATGATTAAGCCTCCTGTTGTTAAAACCAATGTCTTAAAGATGAACAATAATTTCAAAAATGCTTTAGCGTGTTATGAATATATTGCTTCATATAAAGGTAAAGGATATGAGGTGGAAGAAGTTAAGAATGATTTAGTTCCTTTAGAAGAAAAATATGGCGATGAATTGATGGAAATAATTTCTATGCTATCCTTCTTAGCGTATAAAGATGGAAATAACATTGATGGATATTTAGAAAATGAATATCAAAAAGAGGAAGAAAGAAGAAAAATTCTTGAACAAAAAGAACTGGAAGAAAGAATTAAACGCTTAAAGAAACTAGTTCAAGAATCAGGCCAATCTATGGAAGAATATATGCTTCTTCTTGAAAAGAGAGTTAATGCATTATTAAAGGATAGTGAAGAATTAACAAGAAAGAAGAATGAAATATTCTTATTAAATAAAACGATTGAAGCCTTAAATCAAGAAAAAGAAAACTATCTGATTAAAATTAATGAACTCAATCAAACTATCATCGAAAAAATGAACGAAATTGATATGTTAAATCAAAAATATGTTGATGATATGGCTCGCGTAAAACAAGAACATCTTGATGAAATAGCGCGCATTAATGAAGCTCATGATTTAAATGTTCAAGAAGAAAGACAAAAGGCGATTGAAGAAACAGTTTTAAAGAACAAAGATTTTATCGATGAACTTAATGGTATTATCGAGGGCTATAAATCAAGTATTGGTCAAATGAAATTAAATCATGAGAATGAAATGATTAGCTTAGGAAACCAGAAGCGTTTAGTTGAACAAAAAATTGAAGAACTTACGCAAGCTCGCCTTGAATTAGAAAAGGAATGTGAAGCTAAAATAGCGGAAAACATTCATAATTCCAGTTTATTAATCGCTGAGATGGAAGCTAATAAAAATAAAGCTTTAAATGAGATGGAAGAAAAATATAACGAAGTAGTTGATCAAAATATCTTCTATCGTGCTGAATTGACATCAATCAAATATAAAAATGGCACGATTAAGCCTAATGAAGACTATACTTCAAGAGAAAAATTTTTGGAACTTGAAGATGAATTTAAAGCTTTCAATGATTATTTTGAAAAGCAATGGTCAATGACAAAAAAACAAATTAGAAAACAAATATTTAACAAAAAATAAAGACCGCTAAAAGAAAGGAGAAAGTGCAATGAAAATAGAAACAAATAAAAAAATAATTCTCATATTAGCTAGTTTGATTGGCATTTTTTCCTTAGCCTTTGTCGTGGCTGTCTATTTTGAGTATCGCAATAATGATGGATTAATTTTCTTTAAGAAAAATATAGCATCAATCACCTTTATAAGTATCGTTGGCATATTATTAGTATTGCTGTTTATCTTTGTTTGTTCTTTAATTCATTCAAACTTTGGTAATAGTTTTATTCATATCGGTGAGCAATTTATGTCTCAAGAAGAGGAAGATGAATTTTTTGGAGAAAGAAATAAAATTAAAGTAGTTGATAATCTTCTTGTTGAGGCATTAAAAAATAGTGAAGTAATCGTGGAAGAATATACACCGACATCTCTTATTGATACTTTTGATGAAGAGAAAGAAAAAGAATGGAGTGAAACTCCTCTTCAGGAAGGTGAATCTCGCTTCTATATGTTAACTCAAATCGATAAAGAGATGAGAGGGTATCGTCATCCAAAATATAATAATGAAATATCATTAAAAGAATTTTGTGATAAATTTAGAGAATTTTCAGCCGGAAAATTAAAACTCTACTATGACATAGAAGATATAAGAAGATTTATCGGCGCGCTCGCGGTCACGAAATTGATCGTTCTTCAAGGTATGTCAGGAACTGGTAAAACTTCCTTAGCCTATGCCTTTGGAGAATTCTTACAAAATACTACAACTATCATTCCTATTCAACCGATGTGGAAGGAAAGAACAGACTTAGTAGGATATTATAACGAATTTACCAAGAAATTTAATGAAACACCTTTATTAAATAAGATGTATCAAGCTAATTATACTGATGACATTTATATCACCGTTTTAGATGAAATGAACATCGCCCGTATTGAATATTATTTTGCAGAATTCTTATCGCTACTAGAAATCCCAAATTTAGATGGAAGAAACTTAGAGATTGTTTCGGATAAATGGGATAATGATCCAGTCTTACTCAAGAAAGGAACATTACGTTTACCACCTAATATGTGGTTTATAGGAACGGCGAATAATGATGATTCAACATTTGCCATTTCGGATAAGGTGTACGATAGAGCGATGGTACTAAACCTAGATAAGAAAGCTAAAGTATTTGAAGTAGAGAAATGTGAACACGTAAGAGTGTCATCAACATACTTGCAAACTAAGATGAAAGAAGCCCAAGAAGAATTTGCTCTTTCAGATCGTAACTTAAGAAGAATTAAGAAGTTAGATGAATATATGATCAAGACATTCCATCTAACATTTGGTAACCGTATCATGAAGCAAATACAAGCTTATGTACCAGTGTTAGTTGCCTGTGGAGGAAGCGAACTTCAAGCACTAGATGATATATTATCAAGGAAAGTATTTAGAAAACTAGAAGCAAAGAATCCAGTGTACGTAAAACAAGAATCTGATGCTTTATGTAACTTCTTAGATGACTTATTTGGTATTGATAAGATGCCATTAAGTAAAGAAGCTATTAGAACTATTGAACAAAATATGTAGATAGAAGGTGATTATTTATGATTAGATTTACTAAAAAGACTGTTATTTTAGGAAGTGTAATATTATGCTTTCTTTCTTCTGCAATAACATTTTTAACTTTATTTTTGACCGGACTTGTTGATATTTCTTCACCAATTGATATAACTATACAATTAAGTGATGATAATGAAATTCAATATGTTAAAGAATATGATGGATTACCTTATGAACCATCCAATTATGTGTTGACTTCTGGAAGACTTCAAAGTGGTGACTATTTGAAATATATTACTATTGAAGAGGATGACTATGAAGAATATGCTTCTGTAGGAACTTATGAATGTAGAAAACTATTTAGAATTTATAATAGTGATGACGAAGATGTTACTAAAAAATATAATTTGAAGGTTAATCCTTTAACAGTTGAAATTGTGAAACGAGAAATCGAAATAGAATATTCTTTTAGCGATATGCAATATGGTGAAGATATTGATGATTATGCTAAGTTTACGATTACTAGTGGCTCTATTCCTAATGGACAAACACTTAAACCAAATATCTCTTTTAGAGATTTTAAAGATACACCTGCTATACCAAATATTTATTTAAGTAAAGATTTAGAATTAGGCGCATCTATTTTTGATAAAAAGGAAAACGATATTTCATCTAATTACCAAATCAAATGCATTTCTTCTGGAATAAATGTGGTTAAGAGAGAAATTCATATCGAACCTACTG